>JAGQJJ010001155.1 GCA_020430675.1 Myxococcales bacterium | reverse complement strand
CGCAGGTCATGCTGGCTCAGCTCATCCGCAACCACCCGAACTTCGGCGACGACGCCCAAGGCCGCATGCTCGTGACCCTGGCCGACGGTCTCGGCGATCTGGCCCCGCTGGCCGCCAAATACGGCCCCGCCGGCGACCACCCCGGCTTCCTCGCCGAGCCGCCCCGCGCCGAGCTGTTCACCCCTGCCTTTGCGATGGTCGTGCGCGGCCGCGGCAACGTGGTCATCCGGCCCGGCCTGCGCCCTGGCGAGGGCTACTCCAGCCACGTCGTGCGCCCGCCCGCCGGCGAGGCCATCCTGCAGCTCGACTTCCTTGAAGAGTCATCGCTGCGCATCGAGGGCCTCGTGCCCGAACCGCGCGCCGCCCTCACCCTGGAGGTCCACGAGTCGCCCCAACGCTTCGCCAGCGGCGCGCGCCAGCCGGCCCCGCTCGGCAGCAGCGCCGTCTGGGACACGCCCGCGTGGCTCCTGGAGCACATCGTCGGCGCCGCCGCGTGGCAGGCCTTCTCACCGCTCTTCCCCGAAGGCCGCCACCTCGACTACGCGCTGGGCGCCATCTCGCCCGCGGCCAGCCTCGATTGGGACGACGGCTTCGTCACCGTCGACGTCGTCGCCGATCTCGGCCCGCCGCCCGCGCCCGCCTATATCTGGGATCTCATCCTCGACGTCGCCCAGGTGCGCCTGCACGACGGCGGGCTCGCCGAGGGCCAGGCCAACGTGCGCCTCGCGCTGCCCCTGCTGCCCATCGGGCTCGACGCCGACGGCCTCATCGCGCAGATGCGCCCGGTGCTGCAGGCTCAGAAAGACGACATGGTGCGCATGATGGTCGGCGACGTCGACGCGCTGCCCAGCGTAGCCACGCTCTGGCTCGACGCCGACGCCACCTTGCGCGTCGAACCGGGCGCGCCAGCGGTCTTCGCCTCGCTCGACGACCTGCTGGCTGGCGTCACCCCGCGGCAGTCGATCCCGTTGACCGACGCCCCGCAGATGTTCTGGACGCGCGCCGCCGACGGCACGCCGGTCGCGCTCGAAGTGGGCGCGTGGCAGGGCGACCGTGTGGTCATCGGCCACGCCGCCGTGCCTCTGGAGGAAGAATGAGAGCGGTGCCGCGCAACGCCATGAGGCGCTGGTCTGCGCTCTGCCTGCTCGTCGCGCTCATCGGCTGCGGCGATGACGAGGAAAAGCAGGTCGAAGCCAAGCCGCTGCGCGTCGGCGAGACCCGGCAGGTTGAGCTGTGGTTCACCCCGCTCGACGTCACCAACTTCGAAAAGACGTTGGGCCGACTCGACTTGCGCAAGCTGCCGCCGCATATTCTCGAACGCACCTGGCTGACCGACATCGAGCTGCGCGGCGTGGACAACGGCGCGCCGCAGCTCATCGATCACGCGCTGGCGGCCATCCTCAGCCGCGACCCGGCCGACCCGACGCTCAGCCCCGCCGAAGCCAACCTGGTGCGCCTGCTGCAAATGTCGCCGGCCACCGCCGATCTGAGCGGCACCGCCATGGCCCCGCTGCTCGATCTGGCCCCCAATCTCGGCTTCTCGGTGCCCGAAGTGCTCGGCGCCGCGCTCGGCGTCGCGCCCGATCAGGCCTTCCTCAGCCCCGCCGACGTCGGCGAAGCCA
>JAGQJJ010000114.1 GCA_020430675.1 Myxococcales bacterium | reverse complement strand
CCAATGCAGCGCCGCCCGGTTGCCCGGCGCCAGGTGCAGCGGCCACGGCCAGCCGGTCTCGACCTTGGCCACGCGTCGCAGCATGCGCATGCCCTCGGTGAGCACCTGCCGCATCGGCGCGGTCGGGCGCAGCTGCCCATCGGCGACCGCCGCCCGCGAGGGCTCGTCGACCCCGCGCGCCTGATCGGGTCCGTCCAGCTCAGCGCGAATCCGACTCTCGGCGCTCGAATATGAATCAATGACCGATCGGTCATGACTCAGGTCATCATAGAAGCGATAGGCAAAGTCGCAGGCCACGCGGTCTTTGATGGCGACATCGGTGGCGATGATCGGCACCCGGCAATGCTGTTGAATCTGACGCACATGCGGCGCGGTGGTGCATCCGTTGAGGAAGACCAGCGCCAGCGACGGGAGCTGCCCCAGCCGCTCGGCCACGCCCCGAATGCGCGCCTCGGCCGGCCGGCCCTGGTCGTCTTCAAACAGCAGCGCGTCGGCCTGGGCGTGGCCGCCGTAGTGAAATATGGCTATTCGGTCATTATATCGAGCAAACAGGTCAAACAGATCGTCGAGCCGCACATTGCTGCGCGCCACCACCCTCAGGCGACCGTCCGCGCTCTCGAGCGCGCGCTCGACCTCACGCTGCTCGCGGATCAGATTGCGCAGGTAGCCGGCCTGGTCGCCGAAGCGATCGTTGGCAAACGTCAGCAGCGCGATCGGGCGCTGATCCTGCGGGGGGGGGACCGGCGCGCCCGTCGAGATGGAGTTTTGGGCGCGCGCTTGCATGCCTCCCACCCTGCTGATGCAGGGGGCAGGATACACCCGTATGCGCTGGGGGGGAAATGCGGCGACCCGGCGCGATCGGCTCTTGAGATACAAAGAGCGGCCGGCCGAGCTTCACCGCACCTCTGGCTCGCGCGGCTGCCCCTTTCGCGCAAGGCAGCGGGCGCGCTCGGCCTGGGCTTCGTCGGCCGAGGCGCCCAGGCGGCGTTCGATGAAGTCGGCCGGCAGGCACCAACGGATCCGGGCGTCGAGGCTGCGCTGCAACGGTCTCCGGTCGAGCGGCCAGATGCGCGCCTTGCCATCCTGCGAACGGGTCATGAGGCGCTGGCCGTCGGTCGAGAACCCGGCCCACATCACCGCCGATTGGTGGCCGCGGATGATCGTGGGTTCGTCCTTTGTGTCGAGCGGCCAGAGGCGCACGGTCCGGTCGTCCGAGGCGGTGACAACGCGCGCGCCGCCGGCGTCGAAGGCGGCCCAGTACAGGCCGCGGTGATGGCCCTCCAGCACGCGCAGCGGCTCGCGGGTGGCGACGTCGAAGAGCCGCGCGGCGCGGTCCTCCCACGAGGCGGTCAGCAGGCGCTGGCCGGTGGCATCGAAGGTGGCCCGCATCACCTGGCCCCCGCCCAAATCGAGGGTGCGCAGCAGCGTGCCGTCGCTGGCCCAGAGGCGCACGGTGCCCTCATCGGACGCGGTCGCCACCCGCTGGCCGTCGGGGCTGAACTCGGCGGATCGAATCGGTCTTTTGTGGCCCGACAGCTCGATGGGCGGCCTGGTGCCGCCGACGCCCCAGAGCCATACGGCGTCGGCGCAGGCGGCGAGGAGCTGCGTGCCATCGGGGCTGAAGTTGAGGAAGTCGGCGTCGCATGCGCCCGGCAGGCGCACGGGCGATCCGGTGCCATCGAGGCGCCAGACGCTGATGCCTTCCTGGGGGGCGATGGCGGCGAGTCGCGTGCCATCGGGGCTGAACGCCAGGCGGTCGATGGCATGGGTCGGGCCTTCGAACACCGTCGCGGCCTCGAGGCGGTCGGTCGCCCACAGGTGGACGCGGCCATCCTCGGTGGCCGATGCCAGACGTTGGCCCGTGGGGTCGAAGGCCAAGGCGCTGATCCGAGCCGGGTGGGGCCCAAGGCGCACCGCCGGGTGCTCGTCGGCGAGGGTGACATAGACGAAGCCATCTTCGTACGCGGTGCCTGACTTTGAGCCATCGGCGCAAAACGCGGTGGCGGTGGGCGGCTCGGCCTGCAAGCGCAGGGCGGCCAGGTCGTCGAGCTGCCAGACGCGCGCGGTGCCATCATCCGACGCGGTCGCCGCGCGTCGGCCATCGGGGCTGAACGCGGCGGCGCGCACGCGGTTCTGGTGGCCGGCGAGCACCAGCGGTGGGTGGGCGTTGTCGGTCGGCCAGATGCGCGCCGTGCCGTCGACCGAGGCGCTGATGATCCACCGCCCGTCGACGCTGAACGCGGCGTCGAGGACGGGATCGGTGTGGCCGGCAAAGACCGTTTCGCGCGCCATGCTGCGCAGCGGCCGAAGCCGGAGCTTGTTGTCCCGGGTGCCGACGACCATGCGATTGTCATCGGGGCTGAACGCCACCGAGGTCGCGGCCGCCGGGTGGCGAAAGCGTCGCGGGGGGCCGGTGCCGTCCGAATTCGAGACCTGCACCATGCCATCTTCGGCCGCGGAGGCCACCTGCTTGCCGCTGGCGCTGAACGCCACCGCGTTCACCGGCGCCGCATGCCCTGGCAGTGTGCGCAACAAACCACCAGCGTCGGCGCGCCAGATGCGGACGGCGCCGTCGGCCGCGCCGGTGACGATGCGCGCGCCGTCGGGGTCGAAGGCGGCTGAGCGGACGGGCGTCTCATCGGGGGTGACAATGCGGGCCACGATCCGAGGCCGCGCCCGCTCGCCGAGCTGCCAGACGCGCGCCGTGCCATCGGCCGAGGCGGTGAGCACGCGCTGGCCGTCGGGGCTGAACGAGGCGTCGAGCACGGCGCCCCCATGGCCGCGCAATACGATGGCATCGCCCTCGCCATCGGCCTGCCAGATGCGCGCGGTGCCATCTTCCGACGCGGTGACGATGTGCTGACCATCGGGGCTGAAGGCGGCCGCGGTCAATCCGCCGTCGTGGCCGGTGAGCACGACGGTGGCCAGGGGCAGCCGGCTCTCCAGGTCGATCAACAGCTCGAGCGGGGCGTCGTCGAGCGGCTGGTCGGGGTCGGAGAGGATCAGCGCGCTGGTGGTGGGATCGGTGTGGCGCATCTGTTCGGCGACGGCCACCCGCTGCG
The DNA here is from genome assembly GCA_020430675.1 of Myxococcales bacterium. Next base: position 5,789 of record JAGQJJ010000114.1, on the reverse strand, counting down.
CGTCGGTCGCGCGTTGGGCGAGCGACTCGGCCCGGCGTCGCTGGTCGTAGGCCTCCTGTCGGCGCTTTTCCGCCTTCCGGGCCTGCTGGTTTGCCTCTTCAGCCATGTCATCGGCCCGCTCGGCCTCCGAGATGGCATAGATCGAGAGCCCGCCCAGCACGAGGATCGCGAGAAGCAGGCCGCCGAGTCGCACCATCCGCAGCCGCGCGCGGCGTTTGCTGCTGGCGTCAACAAAGGCGCCTTCGATGGCATTGAGTCGCCCGCGCAGCCCGATGACCCGGTCGAGCCGGGGGTCGCTGTTCCAGAGCAGCCCGCCGGGCTTGTCGTGCTGCTTCCAGCGAAGCGCGCTGTTCCAGAGGTCGGCTTGCAGCTCGGCCTCGTCGTGCGGCTCGTCGTCCCAGCCCTGCACGGCGAGCAACCCGCGGATCACCTCGTCGTGCGCGGGCCGCACGCCGGCCGCGAGCGGCGCGTCCGGTCGGTCCGAAGGCATCGCACCGCGAATCAGCACCCGGGCGGCGACAAAGCGCTCGATGATGCGCTCGATGCGCGCCTGCCGGCTTGGCGCGTCGAAGCGCAGCTCGTCGAGCAGGGCCTGGCGCGCGAGGTACACGGTGCCTTCGCGTCGCGTCAGGCGGCGCGTGAGCCATGCGATCGCCATGCGGGTCGAGACCTTCTCACCTTCCTCGGTGGCTTTGACCTGCATGTCTTGCATGGCCTGAAGCTGCGCCCCCTCGGCCGGGGTCGCGTCGGCCTCGGGCATCGGCGGGTCATGGTAGAGGGCCTCGGCGAGCCGGCGCAGGGGCCCGGCGACCCCGCCCACCGCCTCCAGATCGGCCGGCGTCAACGCGCGATCGGCCCAGCCGCGCTCGGTGCCCGCGTGGTGGTACATCTCGGCCAGGGTGGTCGAGAGCATCGGCAGCGCGCCGGGTTGGCGAACGACGTCGTCGACGATCTGATCGACCAGCTCGGGTGGGTCGAAGTGCAGCGCCAGGCGGCGGGCGGGCTCGATGAGCACTTCGCGCAGGGCCTCGCGGTCCATCGGCGGCAGGTCGTGGCGGCCTTGGCGCAGGCGAGCGCCGATGGCCGAGGCCTCGGCCGGCGCGGCCAGGTCTTCGCGCAACGTGACCACCAGCCGGTGCGCCGGATCCTGGTCGAGGTAGGCGCGCAGCTCGCCGAAGAAGGCATCGCGGTCGGTGGGCGAGACCGTGGCGGCGAAGACCTCGTCGAGGGGGTCGATGACCACCACCGGTCGCGGCGCGTTGGCTTCGTGCGTCGGTGGGCAGGCCGCGAGCGCCTGGCGCAGCGCGGCGATGGCATCGGTCCCGGGCGAGATGGGATCGATCACCGCCCAGCGCGGGTCGCGGCGCAGGCGGGGCATGAGCCCGGCGCGGATCAGGCTCGATCGGCCGGATCCGCTGGGGCCGGTCACCGCGATCAGCCGCGGTTCGGCCTGATCGAGCTGCGCCTCCAGCGCGGTCAGCTCGGCCTCGCGGCCGAAGAAGCTGAGGGCGCGGGTGGCATCATAGGCTTCCACGCCCCGCCACGGGTTGGCCGCCGCGTCGAGCCGCGGGTCTTCGGGCAGGCTGTCGGGGTCAGGCTCGGCGCCCGGCCAGAAGACATACTCGCCCGCCCCGTGCTCCGGAAGCTGCCAGAGCAGGGGCGTCTGGGGCTGCCCGCGGTCGCCGGTGGCCGCTGCCATGCGCGCGCTGACATACAGGTGCAGCTCGGTGGCGGTGATGATGCCATCCTTGGCGCCCTCGCTCGAGCCCGAGACGTCGGCCTTGCCGGTGAGCGCGTCGAGCAGAAAGCTGGCAAACGGCGAGTGCCCCGCGGTGGACGACCGCTGGCCGAGGGCCATGCCACGAATCTCATCGAGGGCCTCTTGATCGGCCGCCGCCGAGGTGAGCACCTGCGCCGCCGGGCGGTTCACGTAGCGGCGGTACAGATCGCGATACAGCGCGCCCTGGCGGCGTTCGGGGCGCATGGTGCGGTACGAGGCCCAACGAAAGCTGCCCGCGAAGCAGCAATCGAGCAGCAGCAGACGATGGCGGCATTGGATGCGATGCAAGGCTTCGTTGAGCGCGTCCATCTCCAGCAGCGAGGCGTCGTCCTCGCGGTTGGCGTCGTGCGGGACCAGGAAGCCTTTGGGCCGCCCGTCGGCGTCGCCGTCGCGGGCGATGCCATGGCCGGCGAAGTAGATCAGCAGGCGGTCGTCTGGGCCGACCCGCTCGGCCAGGCCCGCAAAATGCCCGTCGAGCGCGGCTTTGCTCGCTTCGTGGTCCACCAGCGTGGTGACCTGATACTGCTGCGCCCGGAGCACCTCGGTGACGGCTTCGGCGTCGGCGCGCGCGGTGTCGAGCTGCGGCAGGTTTGCGTATGCGTTGATGCCCACCACCAACGCATGGCTTTGGGCAAAGGCGCTCACTCAGGTGACCTCTTTGTCGACCGCGGTGAAGACCGCAAGGCCGATGGGCAGGGCGTCCTTGACAAAGTGCAGCGTGCCGCGAGGCAGCCAGCCATCGCAGATCTCGGGGCTGAACCAGTGCATCTCGGTGGCCGTGCGCGCGAGCCAGGCGATCGTGGTGTCACCGTGTTTGACGCGCCAGGTGTTCAGCGTGCCCGCGGGTTTGACCAACGTGGTCGGTTTTGCGCTGAAACGCGGGCTGGTGGTGCGCTTGTGGCCCGCCACCCACGAGGCGGCCATCGACTCGGGCACGCCCTTGGCTTCGGGCGTCAACTCGAAGACATCGGGCCAGGTGGTGGGCGCATAGGCCCAGAACGCCGACGCGGCCGGCAGCGATGCCATCGATGGGTGGCTGATGCCCACCTCGCCGCGCTCGACGCCGCCGACGATGATCTTGTGGAAGAGCACCTCGTACCCGGCGCTGGGCGAGACCTGTCGGCCGTGCTCGGCGCGCACCAGGATGTGATGGTCGGTCGCGGCGTATTGCACCGACCGCAGCGGGCGTTTCCGCTCGGGCCGGGTGGTGCGGCTGGGGTCGATGGCATAGCGGGCGACCATCGCCGACAGCGGGTGGTCGGCCCCGGTCTGACCGGCGCCGCGAAAGCCCTCGACGGCGTCCAGCATCGAGAAGTCGGCCGGCTGGCGCGTGGCGATCAGGCGATAGGTCACCCGCCCGAGCGCCGCCGGGTCTTCGGCCCAGGGGAAGCCATCGGGCAGGCGCACTTTCAGGCCGCCGCGGTAATGCGCCTCTTCGAACTCGTCGTTGCCCTCGATGCCATAATAATCGGCGGCCACCCGCAGCGTGCGGCCGGCGGCGAGGGGATAGCCACCGAGCGTCTCATGCGGGTGGCCGGCGACGGGCAGCAGCAGGCCGATGCTGCCATCGACGTCGAACTCGATGACGGTGACATACACGGTGAAGGCCGAGCCATTGTGGATGCGGAACTCGCAGCGCTCGCCCTCGACAAAAAGCGGGTGCGCCTGGCCCGGCGGCGCCTTGTTGGGCGATGGGCCCAGGGTGGTCGAGCGTTCGAGCGTCAGCGTCACCTGGGTTTGCAGGTCGGGATCCTGGGCCGGCATGGGCAGCGCGAGCAGGCCATCGAAGCGCGCCTTTCTCTCAAGAAAATCAATCAGTTCGTGGTGGTCTCCCGCCTGGGTGTACCGCGTCGCGCGGCGGCCTTCGCGATCGAAAGCCGCCCAGCGCGGGCCCTCGGCGCGCACGATGAGGCGCGCGGTGCCAGCGTCGGTCAGGCGCAGCCAGTGGCTCTGCGCGATGGCGGCGCGCAGCCCGGGGGCGGGCAGCGCGGGGTCGATGGCGACCGACAGCGCCGGTTCGGGCAGGCACGGATCCTCGAGCACGGCGCGCCAGCCGGTCTGCACGCCCGGCGCATCGGAGGTGCGCGCCTGGGTGGGGAAGACCTCTTCGACCGTGACCACCACCGGCTCGCCGACGGTGACCGTGGGCACCAGCCGCCAGGTTGAACCGACGGTGACGCCATGGCTCGCGCCGCCAGACAAAAGGATGGGACCGGCGCCGATGCGGGTCACGGTCAGGCAGCGCTCGGGCTCGCGCCGCTCGAACCCGAAGGCGACCGTGTCGATCTCGCCTTTGAGCAGGGGGTGCTGCCCGCGGTGCTCCGCGGTCAGACCGGGCGTCAGCGCGCCGGCCAGGTCACGCCAGGTCGCCGGCGCCGGCAGCGCGGCGAGGATGTGGGTGAGGCGCAGGGTCATCGCGCCGTGCGTCGTGCCCGAGTCGACATCAAATTCTTCGTAGGCCTTCTCATCGGCGCGGCAGGCGGCCAGCATGACCGCGCTGCGCCCTTGAGGCACAAAAGCCGCTTCGGGCACCGCCGAGCGCGCGCCCGGCGGCGGACGATGGTCGGACGGCGCCTGGCGCACGCCGACCGGGTCATCGCGGGTCAGCGAGCCGGAATGGCAGCAGTCGAAGAGCAGGGTGACCCACTCGGTCCTGGCGTTGAGCCGGGCGACGAAGCCGGCGATCTCATGGTCGCAGATGTCACGGTTCTGCGCGTCGCCCCGCCCGCTGTCGACCGGCACCAGCGTCTGTTGCCGCGTCTCGCCGTCGACGAATTCCGAGCCATGGCCGGCGAAGAAGAGGATGGCACCGTGCCCCTTGCCGACGCGGTCGACCAGCCGATCGAAGGCGGCCAGGATGCCTTGGCGGGTCGCCGCCGCGTCGGTCAGCAGCTCGATGTTTGCCGTGCGCAGGCCAAAATGCGCGAGCAGAACCTGCCGCATGCGCTCGGCGTCGTTGACGCTGCCCTTCAACGGCATGAGGCCGCGCGTCGGGTCGTAGGCGTCGATGCCAATGATCAAGGCATGCTGGGATTCTGGCTTTGTCACGATCGCCTCCTCAAGAGCATCGCCCCCGCCGCAGCGGGTGGCATGGCTTTACCACCACATACGCAAAGCCGGCGCAAAACCCATCATCGGCGGCCCGATTTTTTTGGGATCGCCGGTCGGCCTACCCGGGCGGCGGCCAGGTGCAGGCCATGCGGAACCCCACGGCGCTGAACGCGCGGTCGGGCGGCGCGGCGAATCGGGTGGCGGCGCGGCACATCGGGGCCAGGCTCACGTAGGAGCCGCCCCGCGCGGCGCGCAGCGCATCGTCGGTGGGCGCGTCGAGCGAGAGCGGATCGCTCGGCGCCTCGGGTCGCCACACGTTGAGGCACCAGTCGCGCACGTTGCCGCCCAGGCCGCGCAGGCCGTACGGGTGAATGCGCCGGTCGGCGCCGCGGGCCGCCTTCTCCCATTCAACTTCGTGCGGCAGGCGCCACGGCAGGCCGGTGCGGGCGGCCATCCAGTCGCAATAGGCCACCGCGGCGTGCCAGGTGATCTGCACGACCGGGGTGTCGGGCGTCCAGGCCACGCCTTCGCCGTCGGTGCGCAGCACAAACCGCCCGGCGGCGTCGCGCCCCAGCACCGAGCCGGTCACCCCGCCGACCGACTCGCGCGGCGCGTGGCGCGCGGCTTCGTCGGCGCGGCCGTGCGCGACCAGATCGTCGAGGAAGGCGATGAACTCGGCGTTGGTGATGGGATGCCGTGTGGCGATGAACCCGCCGACGTGCACCCGGGTCGCGGGGAAGGCATCGAGCGCATGGGCATCGCCGCCGACGATGACGGGCCCGCCGGGCACGTAGCAACACCCGGCGGGCATGGCTTCGGGCACGATCAGATGGCAGGCGTGCCTGCCCTCGCGTTCGAGGCGGATGGCATGCACCACCGGCGGGCGCTCGGCGGCGACCACGCGCAGCAGGTAATCGCCGGCCGGCACCGCCGCTTCGACGATCGGACTCGGCCCCAA
>JAGQJJ010001154.1 GCA_020430675.1 Myxococcales bacterium | reverse complement strand
CGCGCTCTCGGGGGCGGGGCGGCGCTCCAGCACCAACGCCACCGCCAGGGTGAGCACCAGGCCGATGAGCAGGCCCAGCGCGACCGTCGACCACGGCGTCGCTTCGGGCGGCGGCGCCGCCGGCTCGGGGGCATGCGCCGGTGGGTGCAGACCGGTGGAGCCGACGACGCGGATGTACTGCGACGTGGGGAACTCTTCGAAATCGCTCTCGGTCGGTCGCGGAGCCGCTGCGCGCGGCGGGGGCTCGGGCTCGGCCTCGGGCTCGGGCTCGGCCTCGGGATCCTCTTCGGCGCGCGCACGCAAGGCGGCGGGCAGCACCAGCTTGGGCAGGATGACCGAGCTCGACGTGATGTCGACCATGCGGCCGATCGTCTTCCAGTCGGCGGCGCAAAGGGGGCAGAAGCGCACGCCCTGGGCCTGCGCCTCTTTCATGCCGACGTAGGTCAGGCAGTACGGGCAGCGATCGTTGGTCGGTTTTGGTTCCATGGCATCGGACACGGCGCAGACCCCCGCCAAGATTCTCGGAGACCTGGGCTCAGGATGCAAAGTCTCGCAGGTTCAGGGCCCGCGGGCCAACCTTCACAAGAAAGTTCTTTGCCCGGTTGACAGCCGAAAACCGGTGCACAACGTTCGCACGTCGGCAGAAAAAACCAACAATCCCGACGAGATGACCGTGATGCCCGGGCGGCTCGCGACGACGCCGCCCGTGTGCCTGCCCGCAGAGGAGGACGCCATGATCTTTCGCTTCGATGATCTCGACCGCGCTTTCGACACGATGAACCAACTGCACCGCCGCCTCGACCGCGTGCTCGACTCGTACGGCCTGACCGATCGCCCGCGCGCCGAGTCGCTCGGCGCCGTCGACCTGCACGAGACCGAAGACGCGCTGATCGTGACCGCCGATCTGCCCGGCGTGCGCGACAATGACCTTGAGCTCTCGCTCAAGGAAGACGTGCTCACCTTCATCGGCCGCCGCACCGTCGAAGCGCCCGAGGGCTATCGCACGCACCTCGCCGAGCGCCGGCCCTACGAGTTCACCCGCAGCTTTGCGCTGCCGACCCGGGTCGACCCCGAGAAGGTCAAGGCGACGCTGCGCGACGGCGTGCTGACCGTGAAGCTCGGCAAGGCCGAGACCGTGATGCCGCGCCAGATCACCGTCATCAGCGACTGAGCCGCACCGAACGACCCCGCAACGCACGAGGAGACCCCGATGAACACCGAGACCAACAAGCTGGAAGGGCGCCCGACCCGCGTGCTCTACGCGCCCGTCGACATCTTCGAGAACGACAACGGCCTGCATCTGCGCGCCGATCTGCCCGGCGTCACCCAGGAGGCGCTCGAGATTCGGCTGCACGAGGGCCAACTCGACATCGTCGGCCGGCGCCCGCTCAACCCGGGCCGCGGCGAGGGCTTCATCGAGTATCGGCGCCGCTTCCAGGTGCCGCGGCACGTCGATGGCTCGAAGGTGACCGCCCGGCTCGACCGCGGCGTGCTGCTCGTCGATCTGCCCAAGGCCGACGCAGCCCGCCCGCGGGTCATCCCCATCCAGAACGGCTAGATGACCCGGACGAGAATGACGATACGGTGGCGGCGCGCCGGGGGCGTCGAGGCCAAGGCGCGACGACGAAG
>JAGQJJ010001153.1 GCA_020430675.1 Myxococcales bacterium | reverse complement strand
TCGCGCGCGCCGGTCGCGACGAAGGCGCCGTCGGGGCTGAAGGCGGCGGCCATCACCCAGCCTTCGTGATCGCCGAGCACCACGGGTTCGCCGCGGCCATCCGCCGGCCAGACCCGGGCGGTGCCATCGTCGGCCGCGGTGAGCACGTGGTTGCCATCGGGGCTGAACGCCGCGACGGTCGCCGCGGCGGTGTGGCCCGACAACAGCGCCGATCCGTGCGCGCCGTCAGCGGGCCAGACGCGCGCGGTGCCATCGCGGCTCGCCGTGACCACCCACGCGCCATCCGGGCTGAACGCGGCGGTGAGGATGCGATCGGCATGGCCGCGCAGCTCGACGGGTGCCGCGATGCCATCGGCAGGCCAGATGCGCGCGATGCCATCGTCGCCGGCGGTCAGCACGCGCTGGCCATCGGGGCTGAAGACCGCGACCGCGAGCACGCCCGGGGCGCCCGCGAGGACGACCGGCGCACCCTGCCCATCGGCCGGCCAGAGGCGCGCGGTGCCATCGGTCGACGCCGTGAGCACGCGCTGGCCATCGGGGCTGAACGCCACGCTGAAGACGCGGTCGGCGTGCCCACGCAGCACCGCCGGCGCGCCCTGCCCATCGGCGCGCCAGACGCGCGCGGTGTGGTCGTCGGCGGCGGTGACCACCCGCGCCCCGTCCGGGCTGAAAGCGATCGCGCCGATGTGCTCGGTATGGCCGCGCAGCATTGCCGACTCAATAGTCACATTTTCAATATCGGGGGCGGCCGCGGGCAGGACACCGCCGCCGCAGCCGACGAGCGCGGCCAACAGGGCCAGGGCGAGCGCGGCGCGCTCGGGGCGGATCGACGAGGTGCAGGTCATCAGCGCAACCTCCGCCGCCATCCTCGCAAGCCGGTCGACCGCCGTCCATCGCCACGCGGAGGCCGCCATGGACTTTGCGGGTGTGGCGGTCCACCCTGGGCCGATGGTCCTGGAACACCCCCTCCATTACCTGGGGCTGATCTTCCTGATCGCCGGCCTCACCCTCGACGCGGTGGCCTTGGTGCTCAAGGTGGTGGGCAAGCCCGATCATGGCTACGGCGCGCCGGTCTATGTGCTGCTGGGCCTCGCCGCGCTGCAACCGCCGCTGATGACCGGGCTGATCTATGCCTGCGCCTACCTCGCCGGGCACGTCGTGCTGCACCTGGGGGTGGCGCTGCTGCGCGGCGGCCGGCGGCAGCCTCGCAAGCGCAAGCGCAGGTAGGGGGTCAGAACTTGGGAATCCAGGACGTGGCCGAACGGAAGAAGTCGCCCGCGCTCTTCCAGTTGCCCACGTTGATCGCGTTGCCGAGCGAGTTGAGCGCGTTGCCGATGTCTTTGGTGAAACGCACCGCGTCGCCGATGCGCCGGACCTTGGCGATGCCGGCGAAGGCTTTGACCGCCTTCGCCGGGTTGGGCATGTGGTTGTAGACGTCGGCGAAGCGCTGGCCCATGTACGGGCTGTTGGCCATGTAGATGACCCCCCGCTCGGCGGCGCGGGCGACGGCCTTGGCGTCCTTCTCGTAGGCGATCGAGTAGGAGATCTCGGCCCCGGCGAGCACCTTCAGCTCGATCTATCTTTGTAATAAGCCGTCGTCCACCGAGACACCCGCGCCGGCGCCGACGCCG
>JAGQJJ010001152.1 GCA_020430675.1 Myxococcales bacterium | reverse complement strand
GCCAGCGCATGACCGAGGCGTAGACCGGCGGCCAGGTCAGGCGCGGCGCGCCTTCGCGCAGGCCGCGCACGATGGCGTCGGCCATGGCCGTCGCCGTGCCCGTGGGCATCACGCGCGCCAGCAGGCCGCCGCCCCATTGCTGCCGCGCCCGCGCTTCGAGCGGCGTGGCGATGGGGCCGGGATAGACCGTCATCACCTGCACGCCGAGGGGGTCGAGGTCGAGGCGCGCCACCTCGGAGGCCATGGCGAGGCCGGCCTTGGCCGCGCCATACCAGCCGGTGCCGCGCAGGGGCACGAGCCCGGCCAGGCTGCTGATGTTGATCACCGCGCCGCCCCCGCCGCGCGCGATCATGTCATTGGCCGCGCGGTGCATGAGCCAGAGCGGCGCGATCAGGTCGATCTCGAGCAGGCGGCGTGCCATCGGCCAGGGCGTGCCGGCCAGGTTGCGCACCTCCATGATGCCCGCGCAGTTGACCAGCACGTCGATCGGCCCGCCGATGCCCACGATGGCGGCGTAGGTCGACTCGCGGGCGGCTTCATCGGCCAGATCCCAACGCAGCGGATGGGCCCGTGAGCCGAGGGACTCCGCCAACGCGCGGCAGCCGACGAGGTCGATGTCGCACAGCGTGAGGGTGGGGCGCTCGGGCGCGGCGGCAAACGCGCGACACAGAGCGGCGCCGATGCCGCCAGCGGCCCCGGTCACCACCACATGGCGCAGTTTCAGGGCCACGTCGGCGCCGCGCATTGCGCTTCGAGGTCGAGGCCGAACCATAGGACCAGCGCGGCGCCGGTCGCGCCCTTCCACATCGCCGGGCCCAGGTACAGGCCGGGCGCAACCTCGCGGATCTCATCGTGAATCTTGCGGATGAGGCCGGGGTTCTCGGCCAGATCGTAATCGAGGCGAATGCAGGGCGCGCCGTCGAGCAGCGAAGGCTCGAAGCTGGTGCGGAAGGCAAAGAGCTGGTGGCGGCCGCCGAGGCGCACGCGGTTGATGCCAGCGCCGAAGCGGGCGTCGGCGGCGTGCAAGCTCTTGCCTTCCCAGGGGAAGGCCGCGCCGCCCGCGAAGCGTCTCAGGGCGCCGAACAGCGGCCCGCGGTCCGCGCCACGCACCGCCAGCATGCGGCCGGTCGGGCGGCCATCGAGGGTGCGCAGGTCGGTGGGCACGGTGCCGCCGGCATAGCGACCGGCCAGGGCCGAGACCGACTCGGTGGCGAGGTCATCGAGCGTGAGACGGGGCGCGGTGCGTTCAGCGGCGAGGGCCATCAGAGCCTCCAGTGGCGCGATTTGACGCGCCGCGTCGTGGCCCTTCGAGAGATGGCACCATCAGAGGCCGCCGTCAAGCGGCGCTGGCGCGTCCTACAAGGGCTGGCGTTCGCGCAGGAAGCGCCAGCTTGGCCGCGGACCGGGCGCGCCGAGGGTGGCGAGGCCCACGCCCAGGCCCATGGCGGCGAAGAAGGCCAGCATGACCGGCAGGGTGTAGAGCGCGTCGTTGACCGCAAACAGCGCGCCGCAGCCCACCAGGCCGGCCGCGGTGGCGCGCAGCTCGTCGCGGGCGCGCGGGTCGAGCATGCGCGGGGCGGCGCGGCGCATGGTGGCGAGGCCGCCCAGGAAGAACGCGGCGAAGAAGATCA
>JAGQJJ010001151.1 GCA_020430675.1 Myxococcales bacterium | reverse complement strand
AGCGCCCGGCCGCCGCGGCAGACGTCGTAGCCGCCGATGCCCTCGCCGTCGAGCACCAGCGCGTCGTGGGCGTCGAGGGGCGTGTCGGGGCGGCGGGCGTAAATGCCCGAGGGCTCGGCGCCGCCATCCTGGCTGAGCAGGGTGCCATCGGGCAGGTAGCGCAGCTCGGCGTGGCGGCGGCCGGTGGTGGTGCGCCAGCGCAGGGGCGTCAGGCCGGCGACGACCAGCTCGGCCTGCTCGGCGCGCGCGGTGGCGGTCAGATCGGCGATCCAGGCCTGATACAGCGAGTCCATCGTGCGGCCGGTGGCCACCTCGGCGGCGCGGTTGATGCCAAACGGCACCAGGTTGTCGCTGGTCTCGTCGTAGAAGCCGCCGATGGTCTGCGGGCCGCGGGTGCGGGCGATCCAGTCCATGAAGTGGCCGCCGTACATGTACCAGACGTTGGCGCCGGGCCAGTCGATCGGGGCGTGCGTGATGGCGTCGATGCCATGCAGCCGGCCGTCGAGGGCCTGGGCGCGCAGAAAGCCGCGGAACATGGCCGAGTGGATGCGCCCGCGGCCCGACGTGGCCGACTCGGCGTAGACCGCGCCGCCTTCGAGCACAAACGAGGGCTGCGCCTGCACCGGCGCAGCGACGCGGCCGATGACGTTGTTGATCAGCGCCGGCAGGCCGCTGATGCGGTCGAGCTGCAAGATGTGCGTGTACTCGTGGAAGATGAGCAGGCGCAGCCAATCATCGTAGTCGCCCAGGTTGCCGTCGAGCGTGGGCGGGGCGGCGAGCAGGGTCATGCGCGGGTACGGCAGCGCGGTGGCCGAGCCGTTGGCCGAGTCGCCGAAGTCGAGCAGGCTGACCTCGACGCGCTCGGGCGGGGCGAAGTCGCCGAGCAGCGGCACCAGGACGGCGCGGGCCTCTTCGCAGATGCGCGCCGAGCGGTGGGCGAGCGCGTCGAGGCCGGCGGGGTAGTGCAGTCGGAAGTGCCGGGTCTCGATCGTGCGCCAGTCGAGGTCGCCATCGCCGGCGCGGGCGGGCATGGCCATGAGCAGGAAGGCGAGCAAGGCAACTGCGCGCCAGACGCGGAACGGTGCCGGCCTCATGCGATGTCGAGCGCGCGCAGCAGGGCGTGGTAGCGGCCCGAGAAGGCGTAGTCGTACAGGTCGGCCAGCGCCGGGGCGCGTTCGAGCAGGGCGCGCAGGGCCTTGGGGCCGGTGACGCGGCGGTCGGCGAGCGCGGGGTCTTCGTCGCGCAGCAGGTTCAGCGCGGCGGCGAGGTCGCCGGTCATCACCAAGGCGACGCGGCGCGCGGTGTTCAGCGTGCCCTCGGCCCAGGCGGCGAAGGCCTTGGCGCCGGTGACCACCACCGGACCGGCGAACTGCACGACCGTGTCGAGCTGCTTCTCGGTGAGGTGGGCGAGGAAGAACTCGGCCCAGAACGCGACGCGATCGGGGTCGGCGCCGCTGGCCAGGGCAAACTCGGCGCCGCCGTCGGGCAGCACCAGCGCGACCGCGGCGGCGAAGAGGGCGCGGGCCCCTTCGGCGGGCACGTAGGCCGCGTTCACCGCCGGGCCGCGCGTCAGTTCGAGGGCGCGGGCCAGCACGAAGCGGCGGCGGACGGGGTCAAGCTCGGTGAGCAGCGCG
>JAGQJJ010001150.1 GCA_020430675.1 Myxococcales bacterium | reverse complement strand
CCGCGGTCAACCGGCGGCGTCGAGGCGGAAGCAGAAGCCGCCCGGGCCGGCGAGGTAGGTCAGGTTGCCGTCGCCGTAGGGGAAGGCCTTGCACCCGGCGGACTCGCAGGCGGCGATGGCGGCGGGCAGGTCTTCGACGAGGAACTCGAGCCACGCGCCGAGGCGCTGCTGGGCCGGGGTGAGGGCCTCTTTCGGGTCGATGAAGTGCGCGCCGACGCGCGAGCCGTCGGGGAAGATGTAGACGTCCATGTCGGGGATGGGCGTGATCGCCTTGGCGCCGAGGGCGCCGGCGAACAGCTCGGCGACGTTGTCGCGCTCGGTTGCAGAGAGGGTCAGCTTCACGTTGGGGCCGAGTCGGCTCATCGGTCGGTCTCCTTGCCGGATGTGGACCGAGCTTCGCAGAATGGGGCTCGGCCGGCCACGGTTGAGCGTCCGAAGAAGCCGGCCGATCGTCCATACCGCTCGCCTGGACGATCGGTCGGTTTCTTCGGACGGCCGACCGTGTCGGCTTCGAGCCTCATCCACGATGATGGGCTCACCCAAACGCAAGGAGGCCCAGATGGCCCAGCCGCTCTTCGCCCGTATGTTCTCGCGCCCCACGCTGCGCTCGCTGACCTGCCTGATCGTGCTCGGGGGCCTGCTCGCCGCGTGTGGCGAGGACGATGAAGAGACCACCGTCGACGCCGCGGCCATGGCGGATGATGCCGCGGTGGCCGATATGATGCCCGAAGAAGAAGCGGACATGATGCCGGAAGAAGAGGCCGACATGGCTCCGCCGGCGCCCGAGGGGGTCTTTGCGGTCTTCCTGAGCGGCGCGTTGAATGGCACGCCCGAAGAGGCGGGCCCGGTGCATGACCAGATCGCCGCTGGCGGTGAGATGGCCGCTCGCGAGGCCGGCGATCTGAGCCACGACGCGCTGATCTCGACCGAGCTTCTGGGCACCATGCCCGGTCTCTTCCAAGGCATCGACCAATGGGATGACCTCGATGCCATGCTGGCCTTCTACCAGAACCCGCAGTTCGCTCAAGGCATCGGCCATCTCATCATGGGCATGCCGACCATCGAGGTCGTCGCCCGCCGCGATGACTGGCATACGTGGGGCGATCTGACCGCCGCCGATGATGCCAAGCCGCACTATTTTGTCAGCGCGCGCGGCCATCTGGCCCAGCCCGCCGACATGGCGCAGGCGACGCATGACATGATCGCCGCCGGCGGTCAGGCGGCGGCGAACATGGCCGGCGACGTGGCGCATGTGGTCTTCCTTGGGGTCGAAGACGACCGCAACTTCATCGCCGTCGATGTGTGGCGCGACTCAGCCAATATCGAGGCGTTTTATGGCAACCCGCAGTTCCAGGCCGCCTTCGGGCAGCTCTTTGATGGCCCGCCGACCGTGCGCGTGATGCAGACGGTCGGCTGGCACGAGTGGTGAGCGCGATGCACGAAGACGCCCTCTCGGAGCTGCTCTCGGCCCTTCGCCTGTCGAGCACGGTGATCTCGCGGGCGCGCTTCACCGCGCCGTGGGCGGTGCATACCGGGCAGGTCTCGGGCGCGCTGTTCCATGTGGTGCTCTCGGGCCAGGCGGTGCTGGTGCGCGACGCCGACAAGACGCCGGTGGTGCTCGAAGCCGGGCAGCTCGTGGTGCTGCCG
>JAGQJJ010001149.1 GCA_020430675.1 Myxococcales bacterium | reverse complement strand
CCTCTTCGATGCCAGCCCGGCGCCCGCCGGCTCGATGCCCATCGTGCTCGCCGCCGGCTCGTCCGGCATCTTGCTGCATGAAGCCATCGGCCATGGCATGGAGGCCGACTTCAATCGCAAAGGCACTTCGGTCTACAGCGATAAGCTCGGCCAGCGCATCGCACCCGACGATGTCACCATCATCGACGATGGCACCCAGCCACAGCATCGCGGTGCCATCAACTTCGACGATGAAGGCAATGACGCCCAGCGCACGGTGCTCGTCGAAGAAGGCATCCTGCGCACCTACATGCATGATCGCATCAGCGCGAAGCACTACGGCGTCGAACCCACCGGCAACGGCCGGCGCGAGTCCTTCCGCCACCCGCCGCTGCCGCGCATGCGCAGCACCTATATGCTGCCCGGCCCGCATGACCCGGCCGAGATCATCGCCTCGGTCAAGCGCGGCGTCTATGCCTCGACCTTCACCAACGGTCAGGTGATGATCGGCGCCGGTGACTTCACCTTCTACATCAAGACCGGCTATCTCATCGAAGATGGCAAGCTGACCCGGCCCATCAAAGACACGAACATCATCGGCAACGGCCCCGAAGTGCTCACGCGCACCGACATGGTCGGCAATGACTTCGAGTTCGACGACGGCGGCTGGACGTGTGGCAAGGACGGCCAGAGCGTACCCGTCTCGTTGGGCATGCCCACGGTGCGGGTCGCGGGCATCACGGTCGGCGGCGTCAACGAGGGACAGGCATGAGCGATCTGCTGGATGCGGCGCACGCCGCCGCGAAGCTGGCCCGCGCCCACGGCGCCGACGAAGCGGCCATCTATGTCTCGCGCTCGCGCGGCGTCGAGGTCGAGTGGCGCGATGGCCGGCTTGAGCGCGTGCAGGAAGAGACGCGGCGCTCGCTCAGCGCCGAGCTGTACGTCAACGGCCGGTACAGCGCGAGCAGCACCAACGATCTGCGGCCCGCCGCGCTCGAAGCCTTCCTGCGCGAAGCGGTTGAGATGACTCGGCTGCTTGAGCCCGATCTCTACCGTGGCCTGCCCGACCCGGCGCGCTATCCGAAGGACGTCACCCTCGACCTCGACCTGTGCGACCCAGGCTTCGAAGCGGTGACGGGCGAAGCGCGGCGCGCGCAGGCCGAGCTGCTTGAGCAGCAGGTGCGCGCGTTGGCCGATGACCTGTCGATCATCTCGGTCACCAGCGGCGTCGGCGATTCCCATGGCCAGAGCGCGCGGGTGCATACCAATGGCTTCGAGGGCGAGCGCGAAGGCACCACGTTCTCGATGTCGGTCATGGTCACCGTCAAGGACGCTGACGGTCGTCGCCCGATGGGATGGGATTACACCTATCGCCGCCATCGCGGCGAACTTCTGCCCACCGACAAGCTGGCCCGCACCGCGGTCGACCGCGCCCGCTCGCAGCTTGGCGCCGGCCGCCTGGCCACCGGCAAGTACACGCTGGTCGTCGATCCCAAAGCGGTGCCGCGCCTGCTCGGCGCCCTGTTCTCGCCGCTCTCGGGCCCCGCGTTGCAGCAGCGGCGCTCGCTCTTCGAAGATCGCCTCAACACGCCGATCGCCTCGAAGCTCTTGACCATCATCGATGAACCCCATCGCAAGCGCGGCCTGGGTGCCTCGCTCTGGGATGGCGA
>JAGQJJ010001148.1 GCA_020430675.1 Myxococcales bacterium | reverse complement strand
CCACTGGGTCGTCTGGCTGGCGCCGGTGGTGGATGTCATCGGCGGGCAGCTCGAAGCCACCCAGAAGGATGTCGGCGATGCCATGCAGCATCTCTCGACGCGCATTCGCACGCGCAAGAGCCGCGAGGACGGCCAGGCCCGCGCGGCCGATCGCTACGTCGACAAGCTGCTCGCCCGCACCCGCGCCCGGCAGGACGAAGCGAGCCGCAAGCGCGCCCGCGACGACGAGGATCTTGCGCTCGAAAGCCCGGCGACGTGGCTGACCACGCCCTGCCCGATCACCGGGGCCCGGCCCGACGGCGGCGAGGTCTTCGGGCTGCCTTTTGTCGCCGATCGCCGCGATATCACCTCGGGCAACCTCACCGCTGGCGCCCAGAACGTCGATCGCATGCCGGTGGCCCGCGACGCGCTGTTTTCGATGGAGGCCATCCGCCACCTGATGTGGGCCCCGCAGAACGGGCAGATGGCATCGCCCTACGTGACCGGGCGCGGGGTGTACAACGCGGCGATCCCGGTGCTGCTCGGGCCGGCGAAGCCCTCGACGCTGCACGCGCTGGAGCGGGCGATCGGCTGGCTGTGCACCGGCACCTCGGCCTTCGAGCCGCCGATGGCCGAAGCCATCCCCGGCGCGCTGGCCAGCGTGCTCGGCCCGCCCGGCCCCGAGCCGCCCACCGGCCGCGGGCTGGCGCCGCTGACGCGCACCGAGCAGGCCCACGCGCTGCTGCGCACCACGGCGCTCTTCGGGCACTTCCGCAGCTACCCCTATGTCACCGGCACGGTGACGCTCGATGAGTCGAGCCCCAAGCAGCCGTTGACCGAGGTGTGGAGCCTGAGCCTCATCGAGATGGCCGACGCGGCAAGCAACCGCACCGCCGGCTGCACGACCAGCGTGCTGGCGCGCGCGGTGGGCGCCGATGCCTTCGACGTGGCGCTGGTGGCCCGCGGCCTCTTTGCGTGGTGCTGCCGCAACGTGGCCCGCAGCGTGCTCGGCGCGCGCGACTTTGAGGCCGACGGCGACGGCGGCCTCGAAGGCCTGCTGCGCCTCGCCGCGCTGGTGCACCTCGACGTGGCGCTCGAAGGCGACGCGCCGCCGGTGGTCGAAGAAGCGGCCGAGATCGACCCGATCACCGGCGAGCTGATGCTCGACGCCGACGCCCTCAAGGCGGTGCTCGGCCCGGTGGTCAGCGCGCGCTGGCAGCCCGATGCCATGCCCGCCGATGCCTTCACCGGCGCGCTCAATGGCTGGCTTCAGGCCCTCGCCAGCGATGCCATGATGGAGGTCGTCGACGAGCTGGCGGGCATCTTCGAGCGCCTCGACGCCCATGTCCTGCGGCACACGCCGGCGCGCCCGGTGACGCTGATCGAGCCGACCCACGACGCCTCGACGGCGACCGATGGCACCGAAGCGCCGCCGCCGGTTGTGCTGCAACCGGGCGTCGCGGTTGATGATGCCTGGCATCAGCACTTCGACATTCTGCACATCGATGCCCTGCATCCCATTCGTTACAGCACGCCGCCGCCGCGGCTGGCCGATCGCAACCTGACGATGCGGCGGATGCTCAAGGCCGGGGTGATTCGGTGGGTTGCGCCGCGCGACGCGCGCCTGCCGGCGGGCAGCTATAACGCTTCGTTCCTGGGCTGGCTCAACCAG
>JAGQJJ010001147.1 GCA_020430675.1 Myxococcales bacterium | reverse complement strand
CACACGTTGCGCAGGCCCCAGGCCCAGACCTCGGGCGCGCCGGCGGGCTCGCGGCCCGGCTGGCAGCGCTCGGCGGCGAAGGGGTTGTCGGCGGGGATGCCATAAGGCAGGCCACACGCCGCATCCTGCCGGTCGACGTCGATGCGCAGAATGCTGCCGAGCAGGGTGTCGGGCTGCTGGCCGTTGCCATACGGGTCGCCGCCCGAGCCGCCGTCGCCAAGCGTGATGTAGAGGTAGCCGTCGGGGCCGAAGCGCAGATCGCCGCCGTTGTGGTTGCCAAACGGCTGGTCGACTTCGAGCAGGATGCGCTGCGAGGCGGCGTCGGCGCGGCGCGGGTTGTTGGGGTCGCGGCGCATCTCGGCGATGATCGAGCGCCGCGGGTTGCTGGCCGAGAAGTAGACAAAAAAGCGCCCGTTTTCGGCGTAGTCGGGGTGGAAGGCGAGCCCGAGCAGGCCCTCTTCGTTGTTGTTCCGGCTGACGCCCACCTGCAGGAAGACCTCGGCGGCGGGCGGGTTCTCGGCCTCGAAGACCAGGATGCGGCCGGCCTGCTCGACCACGTAGCGCAGGTCATCCTGGCCGGGCGCGGTGCCGAACCACAGCGGGCGTTGCATCACGATGTTGGGCCAGGCCGGCGTCACGCGCAGCGCGCCGAGGGGCGGTGCGGGCGGCAGGTGGCAGGTGGTGTTCTCGACCCGCGGGGCCAGCGGCCCGGGGCCTTCCTGGCCGGCGTCGAGGCCGCGGTCCACGCGCTGCGCGGCGTCGGGCACGCCGGTGTCGGTGATGGGCGTGACGCCCCCGTCGGGGTCGCCGCCGTGGCTGCCGTCGGCGCACCCGATGGACCCGATCAGCGCCGCGCTGCAGATCGTCGGCCAGAACCCTCGCATGCCACCCCCTCGGTTCTTCTGGACCTCAGCGCGCTTCGAGCGGCGTGGCCCGCCCCGGCGGCGGCAGGTTCTGCGCCGGCCGGGCGTCGCCACGCGGCGTGGGTCCGGGCACGTTGTACTTCTGCCCAAAGATGCGCCGGATGGCCTGATGGGTGCGCCACGAGAAGTAGGCGCTGGCGAAAGGGATGGCCGAGCGTGGGTCGAGATAGGGGTTCTTGATGCCGCCGAGGTGGATCAGCATCAGCGCCTGCTCGGCCACGCTGACCGGGCAACCGGTGATGCGGATGTGCTGCTGGCCCTTCGGCCGACGCAAGGCCGAGCCGGTCTTGATCATCTTGACGAAGATGTCTTCGGCGGTCGCTTCGAGCGGGTGCTTGTGGCTGCGGTCGACGTAGGTGCTGTCGATGTGCACCACCTGCTCGCCGATGGGGCCGTCGTAGCGCGCGCAGTCGCCGAGGAAGACCACCAGCTCGTCGGGCTTCACGTCGAGCGGCGCCTTCTGCTCGCCGAAGACGATGTGCATGCGCGGCAGCTTGGCGTCGGTGGCGTCGTCGTAGAGGCGCAGGATCTCGATCGCCTCTTCCAGCGCGCCCGGGCAGCCGCCCCAGCAATAGGACTGGTCGCCATCGGTCGGCGGCGGGCCGCCGTGGGCCTTGATATTGGTGCCCTCGAAGTACTCTTCGACGCGGATGAGCCCGACGCGAAAGCCTTTTGCCTTGTCTTTGGCCTGGGCGAGCGAGACGTCGCCGACGATGTTGATCTGGTCG
>JAGQJJ010001146.1 GCA_020430675.1 Myxococcales bacterium | reverse complement strand
GCCCTCGGCCCGACCGCCGCGGAGCTGACCACCGTCGGGCGGGCCCTCTCACCCGAGCTCGCGCTGAAGCACGCGGTGGGTGCCGATGCCCCGCCCGACACGGTCGCCGCGGCCGCCCGCGTGCTGGCCGATCCCCAGGCGGGCGCGGGCGCCCACCACCTGGCGGCCGGGCTCCTGCTGGATGCAGCCGACGAGCAGATCGCCGCCCGCGCGCTGCTGCGGTCGGTCGACGCGGCGGCCCTGCCGGCGGTCGCGGCGGCCATCGTCGCCCGACAGCCCGCCAAGAACCCGAGGTGTGACGATGCCTCCTGGCGCCGCGGCCACTTCATGGTCGAACGCTTGCTCGACGTCGAGGCCGACTGGGCGACCGCGGCCCTGGCCCGGGTCGATCGGATGCCCACCGAAGCCGTCGAACGCTTCGCTGCCCGCTTCGCCGCCCCCGGGATCCCGCGAGAGCTGGTCAAGCTGGCGACCCTGCCCTTGCTGACCAGCGCGCCGCCCGATGCCCCGCTGCGGACCGCGCCCGATGGCATCTTCGGCCCCCTGCCGCCCGCGGCGAGACCCTGCCCGGCCGCCTACCAGCGATGGTTCCCATCCCCGCTTCTGGCGTTGGGACCCTTGGCCCTCGCCGACGCCAATCCCGACCGGCCGGCGACCTTGTGGGTGATCGCTGACCGAGGACGAGGTGAGCGCGCGATCCGCGCGCCGCTGCGGCGACTGCTCGATGATCCCGATCCATCCGTGGCCACCGAGGCGGGCCGCGCGCTCATCGCGCTTGACCCGACCGATGCCGAGGCGATGGCGCTGCTCGTCCAGAACGCCCTGCCCGACGCGGACTACAGCACGGCGGGGCTGACGGCGTTGCTGAAGCAGGGTGACCGCGGCGTCGCCCGCCGCGCCGCTGACCTTCTCACCGCGCGCCTCACCGGCGAGCCATCGCCAGCGCTGACCCGATGGCTGCTGGGCCCCGATTCGACGGCACAACACTTGGAGCAGGCCGCCCAACGCAGTGCGGGCGGACAGGCCGTGCTGGCCCGAGCCATCGCCGCGGGCCGGAACATCGCCCCGGCACCCGATCGGCCGTGGTTGGCGGTCGAGCTCGCCACTCAGCCGGTCGCGGCGGAACACCGGGCCGAGGCCTTCGCCCACATCGGCGCCGCGTTGGGTACGACGCTGGCGTGGATGCCGACCGATCGGAAGGCCGACCCGTGGCTGTTGACGCTGGACGATCCCGCAGCGCGGGCCCTTTCGGCGCACCTCGGTCGACCCCCACCGGCCGACGCCGCGGTCGATCTGCACATGCTGGCCCGTCTGCGCCCACTGAGCCCGGCGTTCGGTCGATTCGCCCGGCGGGACGCGGCCGATCCGGAGCGGCGGCCGACCGTGCTCGCTGCCCTGAGGGCCCATCACCCACCGCTTGACGCGCCCACCTGGGCGGCGCTGCTCGACACGGCCCATGGAGGCGACGGCACCTTGCCGACGCTCGCTGAAACCCTCGACGACTGTCCCGACGCCCAGGCTCTGCTCCGGCAGGGCGCGGCAGCGCCAGCGGGATCGGCGCTGCACGCCGCGGTCCGAACGCTCGGCCGCGCTCGGCTTGACCAATGTCCTCGGCTCGAGGCCGCGATCGCCTTGCTGCCGGGACGCTGGCG
>JAGQJJ010001145.1 GCA_020430675.1 Myxococcales bacterium | reverse complement strand
CGATGGATGACGCCCTGCTCATGGGCGTAGGCGACCGCCTCGCAGGCGCGGGTGAACAGGTCGACCAGGCGGCGCAGCGGCTGTTCGGCGTCGGCGATCAGGTCGGTCAGCTCGGCGCCTTCCAGGATCTCCATCGTGTACCAGGGGCGGCCCTCGGCGGTGACGCCGCGGTCGTAGACGGGCACGATGCCCGGGTGGGCCAGGCCGATGGTGATGCGGGTCTCGGTGCGAAATCGGATGCCCGCGACCGCGGTGGCGCCCGCGCGCAGCACCTTCATCGCCAGGGCGCGCTCCATCTTGTGGTCGAAGACGCGGTAGACGTCGCCCTGCCCGCCTTGGCCCAGGCGGTCGAGCACCTCGTAGCGTTCGGTGACCGGCACCTCGGCGACGGCCACCCATGGCATCGATGCCTTCTGCGCGATGCCATCGGATGCCACGGGTGGTACCGAGGGGTCAGAGGTCGGGCCCATGGCCGGGTCGGGGGTGCGCGTCCGGGATGCGTCGCCGCCGATCGTGCTCGCCACCAGCGTCGCCAACTCGCGCAATACCCGTGCGTCGACGCCATGGCGCTCGGCGAGGGCGGCGATCTCGTCGTCAGCGCCCACCGGGCGCAGCCCGAAGGAACTGACAAACAAATACTCGGCCAAGCGAGGGCGCGAGATCGGCCCCCAGTCGCCAGCGCCCCCGCAGCCGATGACAAAGGCGCACCCGGAGGTGCGTCGAGGAAATCGGGGAGGCGCAAAGCGGCGAATGGGGGCTGAGATCGCGACCGCAGCACCGAGTAGTTGTTTGCCAGAGCCTAAGCCTCGTCATCGAGCACCGGCGGGTCGAGCTCTTTGAGCCGGAACGTGAGCGCGCGGCTCGACACCCGCAGCCGATCGCTCATCGCCTCGCGGTCGCCATGGCAGGCGGCGTGCACGGCGCGCAGCTCGTCGTCGGGGATGTCGCCCGCCTTGCGCATGAGCTGGTGGGCTTCGATGAAGCGATAGAAGCTGGTCTTGGCCACGCCCAGCGCGCGCGCGGCGGCGTGCACGCTCCACCGGGCTTGCATGAGCGCTTGCAGCGCCTCATCGGGGTTCAGCTCGCTGGCATCGCGCCCCGAGACATCGGCCAGGGAGTCACCGCTGCTCGACACGGCGGCGATGGAAGGCAGCGTCTGGCGCTCGCGGGGCAGACGCTGCAGCGCGGGCACCTGCTCGACGCGCACCCGCGACTCGGCGTGCGCCGTCACCGCGATCTGGCGCGCCATGTTCATCAGCTCGCGCACGTTGCCCGGCCAGTGATGGGCCAGCAGGCGGCTGATGACGTGCACATCGAGCCAGGGTTTGCGCGCGGTGGGATCGCCTTCGAGGCGGTCGAGCGCGCCCAGCAGCTTCAGCTCGCGACGCAGGCCGGCGAGGAAGAGGCGCGGCAGGTCGTCGAGGCGGTCGCGCAGCGGCGGCACCCAGAGCTCAAGGCCGGCGAGGCGATGCAGCAGGGGCAGCAGGAACGTGCCGCGCTCGACGGCGGCTTCGAGGGGCGCGTCGGTGGCGGCGATCAACCGCACGTCGACCTTCCGGGCCCGCGCGGCGCCGACGGGCTGGATCTCACCCGACTCGAGCGCGCGCAACAGCATGGGCTGAAGCTCGACCGGCAGCGCGCCGATCTCGTCGA
>JAGQJJ010000113.1 GCA_020430675.1 Myxococcales bacterium | reverse complement strand
TGCTGGCCGCGGGCCGGATGACCACCGTCGGGGGCGGCACGGGCCGCAGCAGCCACGCGACGATGCCGGCGAAGAGGAGCAGCGCGCCGATGGCGACGTAGATCACCCCGCGGCGCCGTGGCTGCTCGGCCGGCCGGAATGACTCGGTATTGCGACTGGCGGCTTCACCGGCCCACGAGGCCGCAGAGCGGCTGCTGATCGGCGCCGAGGTGCCCGACGAGTCTTCCATCTCGGCGCCCGCGATGCCCAGCCGCCGGCGGATCTGCCGCAGCGCGGTGCGCATCTCTTCGGCGCTGGCGAAGCGCTTGTCGGCCTTCTTCTCCATCGCCCGCTGAATCCAGGCGTCGATCTCGGGCGGCACGTCGAGGTCGGGCCGCACCTCGCGCACCGAGGGCGGCGCGCTCTGAAGGTGATGGCGGAACTGCTCGTGCGCCGTGCCCTGGAAGGGGAATCGGCCGGTGAGGATGCGGAAGGTGGCGACGCCCACCGCGTACAGGTCGGCGCGGTGGTCGATATTGCCGAAGCCGATCTGCTCGGGCGCCATGTATTGCGGCGTGCCGCAAAGCTGCCGCGTGGTGGTGATCTCGTTGTTCGGCAGGTCGCCATCCACCGACCAGCTCTCGGGCGGGTCTTCGATGAAGCGGGCGATGCCGAAGTCGCCGATCTTGATCAGGCTCTCGCTGCCGACCAGGATGTTGGAAGGCTTGATGTCGCGGTGCACCACGCCGCGGCGGTGGGCGTGGCCCAACGCGCGCAGCACCTGATCGACGACGTGCACCGTGCGGTCGAGGCCAAACGGCTGCTTGCGCAAGGCCCGATACAGCGTGGTGCCTTCGAGCAGCTCCATCACCAGGTACAGCTCGCCTTTGACCGTGCGGCCGTAGTCGTGCACCACGGTGATGTTCGGGTGGTTCAGGTTCGACGCGATGCGCGCCCCGCGAGCGAAGCGCTCGGCGGCGTCGCCTTCCACTGGCGGCAGGATCTTGATGGCCACGCTGCGGTGCGTCGACGTCTGCCACGCCATCCACACCGAGCTGTCCATGCCGCCCACGCCGAGCAACTCGCGCAGGGTGTAACGATCGCCGATCTCCTGCCCGCTGAGGTCGGGCACGAGCTTGCGCTTGTCGTGCGGGCACCGCTCCTGCGGTTCGGTGAAGCGGGTGCGGCAGTGAGGACAGAGCCAGGCCATCGGGTCGGATCGCTCAGTTCATCGGGTCGGCATGGGGCGGATCGAATGGAGTGTAGGTGCCATCGGCCGCATAGATCACCCCCAAAGAGGAGACATCCATCGCGTCGATGTCAAAGTACCACCCCTCGATATTGCCCGGCGCCTCGCCCTTCGTATTGTCGAAGTTGAGCGGGCCCGAGGCCCCCTCGAAGTCGATCGTCGCGCCGGCGGCCTCGGTGAGCGTGCGCAGGCCCTTGTTCCAGTCATTGGCGCGGGCCAGCACCTTCTCGCCGCGGTTCATGCGCTTGAGGCCGGCGGCGATCGCCGCGCCGGTGACCTCGCCCTCGCCGATGCTGCCGATGGCCAGCGCCAACAGGTACATCGCGTCGTAGGCCTGCGCGTTGTAGACGCCGGGGTCTTCGCCGTACTTGGCGCGGTAGGCGTTGGCGAAGACCTGGTAGACGGCGCCGTCGGGCGAGGCGGCCGCGGTGCCGATGATGCTGCGCAACAGCTCGACGCTGCCCACGCCCATCAGCACCTCTTTGTCGCGCATGCCGTCGGCCAGCACGATCGGGGTGGTGGCGAAGCCGTTGCGCGCGGCGTTGTTGAGGATGGTGGTGCCCGCCTTGACGAAGCTGATCAGCACGATCACATCGGGCTCGAAGCCTTGCAGCTCGGTGATGATGTCGTTGACCGCGGTGCCGTCGATGTTGCCGTCTTCGTCGGCGGTAAAGCGGCGCCCCAGGAAACGATCGGGGCCGCAGGCGTCGAGGTCGCAGAGCGGGAACTGAATCGCGTTGAAGAGGCCGGTGCCATAAGCATCGTCGCGGTAGATCACCGCCACCTTGTTGTAGTTGAGCGCGCCGACATGGGCCACGATGGCGAGCCCCTGGATGGCGTCCGAAGGCACGGTGCGCCAGAGCAGGTCGTCGTCGGGCAGGTCCGAGATCTCGGGGCTGGTCGCCGAGGGGCTGATGAGCACCACCCCGGCGGCCTTGGCCACCTCGTTGAAGGTGCGGATGGTATTGGTGCTGGTCGCCGGGCCGATGATGGCCGGCACATGGGCCTGACCGATGAGCCAGGTCGCGTTGGTGATGGCCACCGCCGGGTCGGTCTTGGTGTCGCAGGCGATGATGCCGAAGCGGCGGCCCTCGCCGGGCCCACCCGAGCCGTTGATCTCTTCGGCGGCCAGCGCGGCCGCGCGCTCGATGGCCAGCCCCACCGCGCCCAGGTCGCCCGTGGTGGGCATCATCATGCCGAGCAGCACCGTGTTGTCGTCGTAGATGTTGGCCTCGGGCACGCCATAGATATGGTTGCAGTCGGCCGGCCGCTCGGTGGGCACACCGCCGCCCTGGCCGCCGCCGCCACCGCACGAGCCCGCCTCGACGCAGAGGTTCTCGCAGCAGACGAGGCCGCCGGAGCAGTCGCCGTTGACGTCGCACTCATCTTCGAGATCAAGCGTGAGCGAGCAGCCGCCAAGCCCCAATGCGAGCGCAAACAGCGCGGCGAGCGTCATGCGCTTCAAAACACACCTCCCAGCCCGACCTGGGCCCCGCCCGGCGTGGGCCCGAAGCGCAGGGCGCTGGCCTCGGCGCCGCCGTCGTCGAGCAGCAGCAGGACCACGCCGGTCACCGCCGCCGCCGCGCCGACGCCAAACGCGATGTCGGCGATCAGCGCGCGGCTCTTGGCCGTGTCGCGCAGGTCTTTCTTGTCTTCGAGCACGATGGTGCCCTCGAACTCATTGGCCGCGTCGCGCGCCAGATAACCGAAGACACCGCCGGTGGCGAGGCCGGCCGCGCCCAGCCCGATCAGGCTCCAGCCAGCGACCACCTGCCCCGACGTGCCGGTGGGCCGGATGCCGGTGTCGACGCGGTTGGGCATGGGATCGGCGCCGTCGTTGTTGTTGCCCAGCGTGGCCATGTCAGCCGCGCGCCGGGCCTCCTGGTCGGCCTTCAGCTCTTGCAGGCGCTTCGTCGCGCGCAGCACGGCCTCGGGATCGGCGTCGGGCGAGCGGATGTAGCGGCGGTAGAAGTCCGCCGCCAGGTCGGTCTCGTTCAGTTTACGGTCGTAAATGACGGCCACGTTGTAGAGCACGGCCGCCGTCGGCTGGAGCTTGTACGCTTCGAGGTAGACCGAGACCGCCCGACCAAAATCGCCCGCTTCGTAGAGCGTGCGCGCCTCTCGGGCCAGTTCCTCCACCTGGGCGACGGTCTCACCGGTCTGCGCCTGCCCCGTGCCCGCGAGCAGCAGTGACAACACTGCCGCTCTCGCTACCCCGCGTCTCATGCCAGGCTCCTTTCTCAATCTGCGAGCCTCTGCGCGCATCGTAGGAGCCCTCCCGCAGCAGGTCAACTCCGGTGCACCGGGCAACCGCTTGATTTGGCGACCGAAATTGGGCGCATGCGACCGCCGCCGTTGATCCGGGCGGCGCCGATGGGGCACCTTGGCCCGATCGCACCGGTGCGCGATGAGGGGAGGAGACGATGCGAAGGTGGACATGGGCGGTCGGGCCGCTCTGGCTGGCCGCGGCGCTGTTTGCGGGCTGTGATGATGATGAAGCGGCGGTGGTCGATGCGGCGCAACAAGCCGATGTCGGGCCTGACACCGCGGTCGACATGCCCGACGCCGGGCCGGCTGACGCCGCGCCGCCGGTCGAGCAGCCCGCCTGCGATCCGCTCGACCCCGGGTCGTGCACCTTGCCCTGGCCGTCGAACCTGTACCTGGTCGAAGACGATTCGCGCGCCACGGGTTATGCGCTGCGCTTTGCCGACACCGCCCTGCCCGCCAGCCTGGCCACCGGCAACCCGGTGAGCCCGGCGCTGTTCAGCCACCTCGATGGCTATGGGCTGGGCACGCCGATCATGGCGCTCTTCCCCGACCTCGACCCGACGCAGCTGCCCGATGAGACCGCGATTCCGGACTCGCTGGCCGAGGACGCGGCGGCGGTGCTGCTCGAAGTGACCGGCGACGGCGTGCGCCGGGTGCCTTGGTTTGTCGACCTCGACGCCCAGGCCGCGCCCGGCTCGCAGCGGGCCACGCTGCTGCGCCCGGCCGAGGTGCTCAAGCCGGCGACGCGCTATGTGGTCGGCTTCCGCGGCCTGCGCACCGAGGGCGGCGCGGCGATCATGCCTTCCGAGGCGTTTGCCGCCCTGCGCGACGGCGCCACCGATGACCCGGCCCTGGCCGCGCGGCAGCCGCGCTTCGATGAGGTCTTTGCGCTGCTCGAAGGCGCGGGCTTCGCGCGCGGCGATCTGACGCTGGCCTGGGACTTTGTCACCGCCAGCAGCGACGCGCTCACCGGCCGCATGCGGTCCATGCGCGATCAGGCCTTCGAGACGGTCGGCGAAGACGGCCCCGAGCTGGTCATCGATGAGATCAACGAGTACCTGCCCGCCGACGACGGCAGCGGCGCGCCTTGGAACCCCTACGTCGCGCTGCGCTACAAGGGCCACTTCCGCGCGCCGCATTACATGAAGCTCGACGAGGTCTACCAGGAGAAGCAGGGCTATGTCTTCAACCTGGACGAAGACGGCCGCCCGGCCCAGAACGGTTGGCGCGAAGACGTCACCTTCTACGTCAGCGTGCCGCACGGCGCGCTTGATGGCACGCCGCACGGGCTCATCCATCATGGCCACGGCATGTTCGGCGACGGGCGCGACGCGGCCGATCTGGGCTGGACGCGGCTCTGCGGCAAGTACCCGCCGCGCGAATGCGGCTGGTATCACGGGCGCGTCGACCAGAATCACCAGTTCATCACGTTCGCCGGCGATCTGAAGGGCATGAGCCAGGAGGACCGCGACGAGTACGCGCTGACGATCCTGACCGACATCAACAAGTTCCCCTGGATCACCGACCGACTGCACCAGGGCATGCTCGAATACCTGCTGTTGCAGCGCGCGATGATGCGGCGCTTCGGTTCGCTGCCCGAGGTGGCCGATCGCGGCATCGTGATCAACCCCGACGAGAACTATTACTGGGGCATCTCGCAGGGCGCGATCTTCGGGTCGACCTTCCTGGCGCTGAGCGATGACGTGCACCGCGGCGTGTTGAGCGTGGCCGGGGTCAACTACGCCACGCTGCTCGACCGGTCGCGCAACTTCGAGCCGTTCTTTGCGATTCTGGCCGGCGTCTACCCCGAGCGCATCGACCAGCTCGTGCTGATGGCGGCGATGCAGCTCTTGTGGGATGGCACCGACGGCGTCAGCTATGTGCGCCACCTGAGCGCGGATCCGTTCCCGGGCCAGTCGCCGACGCAGGTGCTGGTCGACGTGGCCCGCGGCGACTACCAGGTGGCGCCGCTGACCATGGAGACCGTCGCGCGCAGCGGCATCGGCCTGAAGGTGCTCGCCCACTACGACGTGGACCGCGACGTTCCGCTGGTCGAGCCGGTCGACTATCCGTACGTCGGCTCGGCGATGACCAACTGGAACTTCGGCAACGCCTGGGCCGCGCCGGGCAACGTGCCGCCCGAAGAAGACCCGGCCGGCGACCCGCATGAAAACGCGCGGCACATGGACGCGATGAACGCCCAAATGGCGCACTTCTTCCGCACCGGCGAGATCATCGACGTCTGCGCCGGCGCGCCCTGCCCTGATTTGACCGACGTCGAAGGCGCCCCGTAGGGCTCGGCTTCAAACGAGCATCGTCAGCCGCTTCTCGACCGGGGCGTCGAGGGGCGTGCGCTCGCCGCGTTCGGCGTTGCGCAGCAGGCGCAAGATGCCCGGGCCCAGGGTGTCGATCTCGGTCGACTGGAACTGCTCGCCGCCAAACTTGCGGATGACCTCGGTCTGGCGGGCGAGCATGCGCGCGTCCTGGCGGAAGATGTGGCGCGCGATGGGGCGCACGACCAGGGCGACCAGCCAATGCGGCAGCGGCAGCTTGAAGGTGACGACCGCATAGAGGCGCGTGCGAAAGTCGTCGATCGGGGTCAGCGCGGTGCTGACGAGCAGGTGGCTGCGTTCGCCCAGGCGATACTCGACCTGCACGATGCCGGGCAGGATGAAGCGGTCGAAGTGCTCAACCTCGCCCCCGCCGGGCGCAAGCAGGCGGCCGACCAGGCCCTCGGGGCGCGCCTCGCCGATGTATTGGGCCTCGACGCGGTCATGCCACCGGCGCACGATCACCTCGATGGGCTGCCGGTCGCCATCCTTGCGGAAGAGACCGCCGTGCAGGAACGAGGTGTGCGGCACATCGAGCGCGTTCTCGGCAACCGCGTGCAGCGTGCCCTCGGCCTCGACCACGTCATGCACCGCGTGCCAGCCACGCTCGCCCAGATGCGGGAAGCGAAAGGGCTCACGCTTGGGTTCGGCGTCGGGCTCGCAATAGACCCAGATATACCCATCGAGCTCGCGGGTGGCGAACGCGGGCACGCGCCGGCCGTTGGCTTCGCTGGGGCCGTCGAGGCCGGGCACCCGTTTGCAGGCGCCGTCGGCGGCAAATTGCCAGCCGTGGTAGGGGCACTCGAGGTTCGGGCCGACCACCTTGCCGCCCGAGAGCGGCACGTTGCGGTGCGGGCAGCGATCGAGCAACGCACCGGCCCGACCGCCCTCGGCGTCGCGGAACAGCGCCATCGGCCAGCCGAGCACGGTGAGCGCGCGCGGCGTGGTGCGCAGATCGCGCGCGGCGCAGGCGATGTACCAGTCGTCGGCCACCCGCGCCGCCGAGGTATTGCCCCGGCTGAGCACCGGCAGCAGCTTCGACGCGGGCTCGCTCATTCGGGCATCAACGGCCGCAGTTCATCGGGCAGCGGCGAGAGCCGGTCGACGTCGGGCCGGCGGCGCGAGAAAGTCAGCAGATCGCCGTGCGGGCGGGCGCGTCGGTAGCCGAAGAGGTGGAAGACCTCGGTCGTGCGGTACCGGGCGATGCGCGGGTCGACGAGGAAGTGGTCGGGCTGCTCGGGGTCGCGGTGCACGCCCGGCAGCGCCGGCAGCAGGCGGTCGATCGAGTCGCCGCGAATGCGCCCCGACAGCCGCAGCCAGAACCGCGAGACCGGCCGCGCGATGAAGTAGCCGTCGTCGCCCTGCCCCTGATAGAGCGGCAGCATCATCATGCCCTCTTCCGGCGTGCGCACCGGGCCGCGCACATCGTCGGCGACCTCGCTGCCGGCGGGCAGCGGCTGGAAGTTGGCAAAACCCGGGCGCATCTTGAAGACGTCTTCGGGCGTGATCACATGGCGGTGGCGAATTTCGAGCACCTCGGGCAGCCCCGCGGTCGCTTCGTTCAGCCGAGCCCGATGGGCCTCAAGCTCGGGCACCTGGCCGGCGTCGATGACCCCGGCGTTGACCATGGTCAACCACAAGATGGCCAGGTGATTGTCGACCGTGCTCGCATCGGCGTGGCGTCCGCCTTCGAAGGCCACGCCGACATGGCCCATATCGGACAGGTAGCCGATCAGCGCGCCGTCGATGACCTCTTCGAGCCCCAGGATGACCGGCACCGGCACCCCGAATGCGATCGGGCGGTTGCGCAGCACGTCGGCCATGCAACTGAACGGGCCGCCGGCGCCCGATGAGCTGTGCAGGTCGAGGAAGACCAGCGGGCGGTCGGCCTCCGCGAGCAACGGGGTCAGCACGTGCAGCAGCTCGCGCTGCTCGGCGTCTTCGGGGCCGTCATTCGCCGGGTCGCTGGCCAGCAGCGCGGCGATGCGCTCCGCGTCCCAGGAGCGGTTCAGGTCGCGCTCGATGAAGCGCCGGCCGGCCGCGCAGGCGCCGGTATTGGCCACCAGGCCGATCATGCGCCCGCGCAGGGGCCGCGGCCGCGCGGTCAGCTCGGCGAACAGCTTGCCGAGCGCCCAGACCCCGGCCGGCTCGTTGCCATGAATGGCGCCAAACGCGATCACCGTCGGCCCGTCGCCGCCGGGCCCGGTGTCGCCGATGACGCGGGCCAGCTTGGTCTCGCTCAGGGACGGCACGCTCATCAGCTCTCGCGAAGGAAGTCTTCGAGCAGGCGCGCCGAGACGTTGATCAGGTCGCGCTCGGTGATGATGCCCACCAGCCGCCGCTCTTCGACGACCGGCAGACACGAGACCTGCTTCTCGCGCATCAGGCGGATGGCATCCACGGTGAGCGTATCAGGCGAAACGGTGACGATGTCGGTGACCATGATCGAAGACACGTCGGTCATGTCATGCACCTGCCCCCGCGCGATCATGCGCAAGAGCGAGCGGTGCGAGATGAGGCCCATCAGGTGTCCGTCGTCGTCTTCGACCGGTACATGGCGAATGCGCGACCACTCCATCACGCTGGCCGCCAGGTCGACGATGTCGCCGGGGCGCACGGTGAAGAGGTCGGTGGTCATGATCTGGCCGACCGTCTGATAGCTCGACCGCCAATCGTCGTCGCGGCGCTCTTCATCGAGCGACGCCAGCGGCCAGTCGTGCACCGGCAGACCCGAGCGTTGCAGGTCGCGCATGCTGGCGACGATCTTGCGCACCCGCAGGTCCGGCGTGCCGCGACCGCCCATGCCCGCCAGCGAGCCGAGCATCCAGGCGGCGCCGGTCTGCTCGCGTTTGACGCGCTCTTCGATGACATCGAGGTAGCGGCTGATGTCGGCCTTGTCGATGCGCGCCACCGCCAGCCCTTCGCGGGCCATCGGCAGCAGCTCGTCGCGAATCAGCTCGGCCGCGGTGCGGGTGCGGCCACCAATCCACGAGAACTGCGCCTTGAGGCCGTCGCGGGCGGCGGCGAAGAAGTTGTTCTTCGCGTCATCGAAGTTCATCACCTGCGAGATCGGCACCTTCTCT
>JAGQJJ010001144.1 GCA_020430675.1 Myxococcales bacterium | reverse complement strand
GCGCCCTGTTGCACGAACGGGCCATCCGTCAGGTGGGGGCCGGTGTAGCGGACGGTGAACTCGATCCGGCGGCGGAAGTCCTCTCCGCTGGCCGCAAATGAGACCTCGAACGGATCCTCGCCCCACACAACGGTGCATGCGGGAGGAACTTGATCGGGCGTCTCGTCATCATCGCGCTGGACCACAGGGCGCGCCGCGGCGGTGGCACTGGGCGCGGCGACGCGGTTGAGCAGCGGCTCCGCAGAGTCGCCCCGCACCACTGCGTCGGCGACCGCGTCGGCATGTGTCTCGAAGCCATCACCGTGTCGCCCGACCCCATGGGTGGGTTGCGCGCCGCCGCGCTGCTGAACCACGTGCGCCGCTTCGTGCGCCGCGGTGTGCAGGTCAGGCGCGTCACCAAATGCCGTCGCCTCACCGAAAGCATAGGCCTGGGCGCCGATGCGGTCAGCGGCATCGGCGCCGGCCCCTCCGACCATGGCACCAACTTGCTCGACTCGATGTGCTCCAAAGGCGCGCTGGACACGGTCGAGGTGCGGCAGCGGTGCGTGTGCGCCAGCGACTCCAGCCGCGGCGATGCGATGGACCGCAGCAGGACTGTCGGCCTCAAGGTTCTCGCGCCACTCGATGGCTTGGGCGTGGGCTGCCGTGCTGGGGGCGCCGCTGAAGGCATCGCCGACCCCGGGCGGATACTCGGGCTGGAGCTGCGCCGATTGGAGTTGAGCGCCGATGTAACTGAGTCGGCTTGCCTCGATACCTGCCTCGACCTCAGGCGAGCCGACGTTCGGTCGCGTTGAGATCGCGCGCCTCTCATCGGCGGACTTGCTCGGTTCCTCAGGCCCAAGCCCCAAATCGGCCTCCCTGGTGGCATCCGCGATGCCGCCAACTGCGAGTATCGCAACGCGACAGGTAGGGCGTCAACCGCTGGGGTGAAGACGAGCGAAGACGAACGCCACACTGGAAGCCGCGCCACGCCTTCGCGGCCGCGTCGCGTTGCCTGGTGCATAGACGTTCGTCGCCGCGTGGCGAGGGCGCACCGGCGAACCGTGGCACGGGAAGGAGTCGATCGCCATCGACACTGCGGTCGAGGTTGCGGGGGTTGCCAACCACGGTGCAACCGCTGCAATGGGCGTCTCGATGGTTGCGCTGTGGTTGCGCTTGGTTGCCGGCGGTGCACCACCCAGCCGAGACGCGGGCGGCAGGCGCTAATGACCGCCGCGCGACCCCCCCGGTCGGTTTTTTAGGGCGCGGCTTCGCCCGCCGGGCGGGTGGCCCCACGCTCGCGCGCACACGGTCAGGGATTTTGGCAACGCTCGAACTGCAACCCCGCAATCATCAGGTCGCGCGGCCGGATGGCCATGGGCTGGTCGGCATCGACCACCGGCGCGGCGATGACCGCGGTGGTCGTGCCGCCGACGACGCGGGCAGCGTGCTGCTGGTGACCGTCGACGGCGCGCGTGGCGTCGGTGGGGTGTGCGGGTCGATGCGGCGTAGCGAGCCGGTGGCGGGCAACCTGGTTCGCGGGCTGCGCTACCCCGCAGCTCATGCGTGGCGCGGCTTCCAGTGTGACGTGGGGGGTTCGGGCGTCTCGATTTTTTCCGCCAGGTGCAACACTGCAACCGTCGCCGCGCGGTGAGTCAAGCCTTGGACTTCATTGG
>JAGQJJ010001143.1 GCA_020430675.1 Myxococcales bacterium | reverse complement strand
GAGGCGGCCGGCGCAGTCGGTCAGCAGGTCGACGATCAGGTCGCTGTCGCGCCACGGCGTGACGCGCAGCACCACCGCGCGCGCCTCGGTCGGCCTCATCCGCCCATCCCGATGAAGAGCGAGGCCATCGCGAAGTAGACCATGATGCCAAGCACGTCGACCGTGGTCGTGACGATCGGACCGGTGGCGACCGCCGGGTCGATGTTGAGGCGGTCGAAGATCAACGGCGTCAGGGCGCCGACGGTGGCCGAGACGCTCATGCTGGTCAGAATGCTGAGCGCGACGGTCAACGCGAGGTGGCTGACGCCCGCTTCGCCGGTATAGCGAACCAGCGCATAGGCGGCGAGCAGCAGGCCGTACAGGCAGCCGAGCATCAGGCCGATGCTGGTCTCGCGCGCCAGATAGGTGAAGCCCAGGCGCCCCGAGACGCGCCCGGTCGCGAGGCCGCGCACGATGATGGTCGCCGTCTGCGTGCCCACATTGCCGCCCATGCCCAGCACGATGGGGATGAACGTGGCCAGCGCGACCTTGGCTTCGAGCTGGGCCTGAAACACGCCGATGAGCAGGCTGCCGACGAGGCCGCCAATCCACGTCGCAAACAACCAGGGCGCGCGGGTGCGGAAATGGCGCCACAGCGAGTGGCGCTCGAAGGCCGACTCGTCGGCGCCGGCCATCTTGAGGATGTCTTCGGTGGCCTCTTCGCGGATGACGTCGATGACGTCGTCGATGGTGACGATGCCGACGAGGTGATTGCCGGTGTCGACGACCGGAATCGCCAGCAGGTTGTAGCGCGCGGCGAGGCGGGCGACCTCTTCCTGGTCGGTGTCGATCGTCACCGAGATCACGTCGCTCTCCATCATCTCGGAGAGCGGCGTATTGGCTGGATGCGTGACCAGCGCGCGCAGCGAGACCACGCCGACCAGATGCCCGTGCTCGTTGACGGCGTAGATATAAAACGCCATCTCGACATCGGCCGAGGCCTGCAGCGCTTCGATCGCCGCTTTGGCCAACGTCTGCTCGGGCAGGGCGAAGAAGTCGGGCGACATGATGCCGCCGGCGGTGTCGGGCGCGTAGTGCAGCAGGTCTTCCACCTGCTCGGCTTCATCGGGCTTGAGCGCGTCGATGATCTGCTGGCGCAGCTCGTCGGGCACCTCAGAGAGCAGGTCGGCCCGGTCGTCGGGGCCCATCTCGGCGACGAGGCGCGCCAGCCAGCCCACCGAGTGATCGGCGGCGAGGCTCTCGAACAACTCCGCGACCAGATGCGGGTCCAGCTCGGTCAGCGTCTCGGCGCGGTGGGCGTCATCGGGCAGCAGGTCGAAGACACGCCGCCGCTGGCGCTCGTCGAGGAAGCGCATGACCACGGCGACATCAACCGGGCGCGAGCGCTTGAGCAGGCGCTCGACGTGCCCGTGCGCGCCGCGGCGCAGAAGCTTCTGCAAGCTCTCTTGCAAGAGCTGAAGCCGCGAGCTGAGCACGGTCAATCCTCCGTCGGTCGGGCCTCGGAGGCTGCGGGGGTCGGCGCTGCGGGGGTCGGCTCGGCCGGCGCTGCGGGGGTCGGCTCCGCCGGCGCCGCCGGGGGCGCGGCGCCGCGCGAGAGGCGGCGCGCGGCGGGCGGGCGCGACGGCACCGAGAACCAGCCGCCCCGCGGCACGCACAC
>JAGQJJ010001142.1 GCA_020430675.1 Myxococcales bacterium | reverse complement strand
CTTTGCGCGTGCGCCGATGCCGGTGGCCAAGCTGGCGACCCTGCTCGGGGCGCTGCGGGGGCTGCGGCTGCCCGGGGCGGCGCTGTCGAAGCATCGCTACCCATCGGCGGGTGACCTGTACCCGGTGCAGGTCTACGCGCTGGTCGCGCCGGGCCGCGTCGACGGGCTGGCGGGCGGCGCGTGGTATTACCGCCCCGACCAGCATCGGCTGGTGCGCCTGGGCGACGCGGGCCTCGACGCGCGCCATCACGCCGTCGGCAATCGCGCGTTGGTCGCCGGGGCCGCGTTTGCGCTGGTGCTGGCGGCGCGCCCGGAGGCGATCGCGCCCCTGTATGGGCCAATGGCGCGCGATTTCTGCCTGCTCGAAGCCGGCCATATGGGCCAGTTGTTGATGGACGCCGCGCCCGCCGAGGCCATCGGTCTGTGCCCGGTGGGCGGCGTGGACTACGCGGCGTTGCGCGAGACGCTGCGGCTGACGCCAGAAGACTGGCCGCTCTACACCCTGGTCGGCGGCTCGATCGACGGCGTGGTCGCTGAGGCGGCGGCGCCCACTTTTGACGTCGACGCGCTGCGCGACGCGCTGGCGGCCGAGCTGCCGGCCTATCTGGTGCCGGCGCGCATCATCGCGCTCGACGCGCTGCCGCTGACGGCCAACGGCAAGGTCGACCGGCGCGCGCTGCCCGATCCGGTCGCGGTCGCGCCGACCGAGGCGCCGGTCGCGCCCCGCACCGAGATCGAAGCTCGCGTCGCCCGCATCATCGCCGCGCTGGTCGGCGTCGAGGCGGTCGATGTGCGCCGCAATTTCTACGACCTGGGCGCGACCTGGTTGCAACTCGTCGAGCTGCATCACCGGCTGCACGATGAGTTGGCCGTCGATGTCTCGGTGACCGAGCTGTTCCACCACGCGACGGTCGCGGCGTTGGCCGCGCATCTGGGCGACGTGGCGCCGGTCGATGCGGCGCCCGCGCCGGCGGTGGTGGCGCCGGTCAGCGCACCGCAGCCCGCGACGACCGACGACGGCATCGCCATCGTCGGCCTCGCCGGCCGCTTCCCCGGCGCCTTCGACGTGGCCGAGCTGCTCGAAAACCTGCGCGCCGGCCGGGTGGGCATCCGCCCGCTGACGGCCGACGCGCTGGCCCAGGTCGACCCCGCGCGCCGCGAAGCCCCGAGCTTCATCGCTGTCGGCGCGTCGATCGAGGCGCCTTTTGCCTTCGACGCCGAGTTCTTCGGCTATCCGCCGCGCGAGGCCGAGGGCGTCGATCCGCAGATCCGCCTCTTCCTCGAACACTGCCACCTGGCGCTCGAAGACGCCGGCTGCCCGCCCGAGCGCGTCGCCCGGCGCGTCGGGGTCTTCGGCGGCAGCAGCTTCAACACCTACCTGTCCGACCGCGCGCCCGATGTGCTCAGCGGGATCAGCGCGGTGCACTTTCAGCGTTTTGTCGGCAACGACAAAGACTATGTGGCGACGCAGGTGGCCTATCGCCTCGATCTGGTGGGCCCGGCGATCGGCGTGCAGACCGCGTGCTCAACCTCGCTGGTCGCCGTGCACCTGGCCTGCCAGAGCCTGCGCGCCGGCGAATGCGATGTCGCCCTGGCGGGCGGGGTGACGGTGAAGATGCCGCGGGCCAACGGGCATACGTCCGAGGTGGCCGGGGTCTT
>JAGQJJ010001141.1 GCA_020430675.1 Myxococcales bacterium | reverse complement strand
CGCCATCGCGTGGTTCATCACCGGCTTCAACCCGGACAACAAGCTCGGCTCGGGCGGCACCGACGTCGGCCTGCGCTGGGCGCTGATCATCGCGCTGCCGGCCGTCGCCGAGATCGTGCAGATCATCTACGGCCTCAGCCGCGCCCGCGGCCAGGAAGTGCAATCGCTGCTCGCCGGCGCGCCGCTGGTCCACCTGCCCTCGGTCGGCCTCTTCCTGCTCGTCTACTGGGCCTGGCTGCAGCCCGCCGCCGAGAGCGGCCTCGAAGCCGGCGAGAGCTGGTGGCGCCTCTTGCTCTGGGTGCTGCTCGTCGGCGGCCTGTGGGCCCTCTGCGCGTGGTTCTTCCACCTCGGCGGCCGCAGCCGGCGCCTCGGCCTGAGCAACCTGAGCACCTGGCTCGGCGGCCAGCCGGGCGCGCTCGGCGACCCGCGCTACGTGCGCCTCTTCGACGACGCGACGCTGTTCAACGCGCCCACCGAGACCCAGCCGACGCTCGACAAGCGCTATTACCCGAGCGACCGCCGCCCCATCCTGCGCCTGTGGTGGGAGGGCCCCGGCGAGCTGTGGGTGCGCTCGCGCCGCGACCACCTCGAGTTCGGCTTCGCCGCCAACCCGCCGGCCAATACCATCCAGCGGGTTCTGGCGCCGCTGGGCCCGATGACGCTCGCCGACTTCGCCACCTACCTCGGCCGCGCCATCCGCGAGGCGGCCAACCCGGGGCCTTTCGGCGGCTTCACCAACAAGCTCAAGGCCGAGAAGCACGCCGACGTCGACTGGGATTACGTCCTGCCCGCCGGCCTGCTCTTCGCCGCCTTTGGTGACGACCGCGACACCGTCGCCGCGGCGCAAGCGGCCAACGACGCCTTCCAGAAGCTGCCCGTCGCCCAGGCCAGCGCCTTCGTGCTGCACCACATCCCAAGGGCGCACAGCTCGGGGCGCTTCGGCCTCGCCGGCCCGGTGGATCTGCGCACCGACACCGGCCCGGTCGATGGCGCGGGCAACATCGCCGCCCTCGTCGCGCCCAACCAGGTGCAGGGCAACGCCGCCACCCGCTTCTGGACGTTCTTCCGCCCCGGCGACCGCATCCGCACCAAGGCCCTGGCCACCAACGAGACGCGCGTCGTGACGCGGGTGATCAGCGACCAGCTCCTCGAACTCAACCGTCCCTTCACCGCCGCGGTGGTCGCCGGCACCAACTACGAGCGCCTGCCCGACGACCGCGAGAACGACCTCAACGGACCGGGCAGCCTCAGCCCCGGCATCGACGACTTCACCCTGATCGGCGCCGGCGTCGATGACTTCGAAGCGATGCTGATGCCCGGCGACGTGCTGCGCATCACCGGCGGCGGCACGCGCGGCGTCGAAGAGCGCACGGTGGTCGCGGTCGTCACGGTGCGCACGCTGACCATCGACCGGCCGCTGCTCAAGGTGCTCGACCGCGCCGGGACCACGCCGCCCGCCCGCTACGTGCGGGTCGGTCGCCGCACGCTCGCCGGCCTGGCCGCGGTGCCCACCTCGTCGACCGACCTGTTCGCCGGCCGCAGCCTGCTCGACCACGCCGCCGACTTCGCCGCGCTGCTCTGCCTGGGCGGCACGACGCAGATGCTCATCGGCAACGCCGAGCGCACCCCGACCGGCGCGCCGATGATCGACCGCGCCGGGC
>JAGQJJ010001140.1 GCA_020430675.1 Myxococcales bacterium | reverse complement strand
GCGGGTGGTCGCCCGCGGGCTCGAAGGTGCCGAACATCTTGTCCCAAATGATGAAGAGTCCCGCGTGGTTGCGATCGATGTACTGGTCGTCGACCCCGTGGTGCACGCGGTGGTGCGACGGGGTGTTGAACAGCCACTCGAAGGGCCCCATGCGGCCGATGTGCTCGGTGTGAATCCAGAACTGGTACAGCGTATTGAGGGCGCGCACGGTGGCGTAGACCAGGGTGGGCACGCCAAGCACCGCCATGGGCAGGTAGAACACGCTGGAGAACATGCTCTGAATCCATGACTGGCGCAGGGCGGTCGACAGGTTGAAGGCCTCGCTCTGGTGGTGCACGACGTGCGCGGCCCACAAGAAGCCGACCTCGTGGCTGAGGCGGTGGAACCAGTAGTAGAGGAAGTCCTGCACGATGAAGGCGACGACCCAGACCCAGACCGCGTTGGTGGGCATATCGAGCTGCGCGGTGCGGTCGTAGAGCCAGGCGTAGACCGCCAGGCTGGCGCCCACCTGCAGGGCGTCGACCACCTGCGAGCCGACGCCCAGGTTCAGGCTGGTGATGGCGTCATTGAATCGGTAGTCGGTGCGGCGCCGACGCCAGCCGACCAGGATTTCGACCCCGATCAGGATGAAAAAAGCCGGGATGGCGAGCACGATCGGGTTGCTCATCGCATGCTCCGTGGACGAATCGCCTCTCTGCGTCCCTAGTCATGGGGGAGCATACCGCACGTCGCCGGTGGAGAGGTGTTCGTGCGAACATGCAGACGGCGAGCTTCGGGGGGGTTTGGGTGCGCGTTGCCTCATCGGTCCCACTGGAGACCATCTATCTGATCGAGAGCCAGGTCGATCGCGAGCGCGATCTGAGCGCGGCCGGTTCGCTGCTGGGCGGCGCCTTCGCCCGGGCGCTGGCGCGCAGCGACGTGCTGCTTTTTGGCCTTTTGGTGCGCGCGGACGGCTACGCGGCGCTGGCCCATTCGCCGAGCGACCGCCTGCCGGCCTTCGTGCGCGACGTGCAGAGCGCGGTGGCCCAGCGGCTCAACGCGATGGAGGCGACGCGCGGGCCGCTGTGGACGTCGCGCGTGCGCTGGCGGTCGATGCGCTCGCAGGGCGAGCTGTTCTCGGTGCTGGTCGATCTGCTGGTCGAGCCGGTCGAGGACGGGCAGATCGACGATCCAGGCGACTGGCCGCTGCCCTCGTCGTATTCGGCGTTGGTCGAGGGCGTGGTGCCGCGCTTCGTCTGGCCCGACGCGCACGGCCGCGCGGGCGCGTTTGCGGTGAGCAGCCCGCTCGTGCACACGCCGCTGCCGATCTTCGCCGACCTGCCCGCCACGCGCTGGCGGGCGCGGCTCGACGCGGCGGTGCACGCCCGATTGGCGGCGGCGTTGCGCTGGCGACGCGCAGGTTGAAATCGGGCGCGCAACTTCTGCGCGGGTCGGGGCGTCCTTCTGCATCGAGGCACGGCTTCACGGAGGCCCCCGATGCGACACAAGCTTCAAAAACTGCTCGACGAGCGCATCAACCCGATGGTCGGCCAGCACGGCGGGCGCATCGACCTGATCGATTACGTCAACCGCGTGGCCTATATCAGCATGTCGGGCGGCTGTCAGGGCTGCTCGTCATCGAAGGCGACCCTGCGCGATGGCGTCGAGAAGGCGATCTTCGAAGCGTTCC
>JAGQJJ010001139.1 GCA_020430675.1 Myxococcales bacterium | reverse complement strand
CCGCATGCCCGATGAGGGCCGGCGCTCCGATCCAGGCGCCGAGGCCCCGGGGTGGACGTTCGAGGGCAAGGTCGATTGGGTCGCCCGCCAATGCGCGCGCTTCCGAACGCGCTGCGCCGAGCTGGCCCAGGCGCGCGGCGCGGCCGCGGTCGGCGTGATCGTCGGGCGCACGCGGCTCGACCTGCGCTCGCTGGCGCTGCCTTTGCCCGAGGGCTTCCTCGACCGGTGGTCATTGCCGCCGCTGCCGCGGGCAGATGGCGCCCTCGCGCCGCTGTCGACGTCGCTCGCAGCGTTGCTGCGCGGCGCGCTCGCGGCCAGCGCCGAAGCGACTTACGCTGCGGTCGCGGCCATCGTCGAGCGGCTCGCCGCCGGGCAGGTGGGCGCGCGTCCGGGGTTGCAGCGCGCGGTGCACGAAGCGCTGCGCCCGCCGGTCGCGCTGGTCGAAGGCGGCGGGCCGGCCTGGTCGAACGGTCACGCGCTCTGCCTGTTGCCCGACGAGGCGCTGCCGGTCGGCGCGGTGGTCGAGGTGGGCGCGGCACCGCCGGGCGGGCTGACCTTTGTCGCCGCCGATCTGAGCGCCTCGCACGCGGCCCTGCGCCCGGCGTGGTACCGCTTCCCCGGCGCCGAGCCCGCCGACGAGGCCCACGCGCCGCTGGTGCAACTCTCGCCGGCCGAGATCGACGCGGTGGTGACGCTGGTGCGCTCGCTGCGCGCCGTCGCCATCGAGCGCGCGGTGTGGCCGGCCATCCTCGGGTGGGCCGAGCGCCTGCTCGACGCCGCCGAAGCCCATGACGTGGAAGCGCCGGCGGCGCTGGCCCGGCTGGCCTGCACGCTGTTCTACGAGCCCGACCCCAACCGCTGGATCATCGCCGAGGCCATCGAAGCCCTGACCGGCGTGCAGGCCCCGGCGCCACCGGCCGACGAGCTGACCGCTTATATCGAGCTGGACCTGTGGCGCGCCGGCGAGCGGCCGGCGACCGAGCTGGCGCGGTTGTTCGACACGGTCGAAGAGGCCATCGGCCGGGCGCGGGGCTGGCTTGGCGGCGCCGAGATGAGCGTGGCCCGCCTGGGCGATACGTTTGCGGTCATCGCGCGCCGCCGCCCCCCGGCGATGTCGACCCGCGTCACCGCCGAGCTGTGGCCCCAGGCGCTGCGCTTCGCCCGCGAGGTCTACGACGCCTGCCTGCGCCGCGGCGCGCCGCTGCGGGTGGTCGTCGACGTCAGCAGCGACGGCCTGCCCATCGTGCGCCGCGGCGAGTATCTGGGCGTGGCCGGCACCGGCCCCATCGAAGCCAACCTGGTGATGAAACACGCACCGCATTTTCAGCGGCGCGGGGCGGCGGCGCAGGTCGATGGCCCGGGTCATGGCATCGCGGTGGTGCGCGCGGGCGCCGCGCTGACCGAGAGCGACGCCGCGCTCTGCGCGTGGGCCGAGGACCGCTGGCGCGAAGCGGGCGGCCTCGATGGCTTCGTGCGCGGCTCGGGCCGCCTGGGCAAGCGCGCGTTCTATCACCTGATCTGGCGCGAGCAGGCCCCCGGCGCGCTGGGCGTGCTGCCCTGGACGGCGCCGACGCCGGTCGACGCGCGCGATGACCTGGCGGGCCTGCTCTGCTTCAGCGCGCGCGATCGCGAGGCGGTCGAAGCGTTGCAGGCCGGCCTCGCCGCCCACGGA
>JAGQJJ010001138.1 GCA_020430675.1 Myxococcales bacterium | reverse complement strand
AATCCCAACGTTCACAACTTCGGCTCCCAACTCTACGTCCGCCCGTTCCTCCACGCGCTCGGAACCCGAAGTCGGTTCTCTGCCACGTCGGTCGATCAGCTCCCCCATCACCTGGCGGGCCTGACGATGTTCGGGCACCAGTTCCTGCTGCCGGTGCCCGATGTCGACCGCACCGACTTCTTCCTGATCTTCGGCGCCAACCCCGTCGTCTCGCAGGGCAGCGCGATGACCGCGCCCGGTATGAAGAGCCGCCTCAAGGCCCTGCGCGCCCGCGGCGGCCGCCTGGTCGTGGTCGACCCGCGCCGCACCGAGACCGCGGCCCTGGCCGACACGCACCTCTTCATCCGTCCCGGCACCGATGGCCTGCTGGTCGCCGCGATGCTGCGCCGCGTGCTCGACCGCGAGTGCCCCACAGACCTGGCGCCGCTCAAAGCCGCGCTGGCCCCCTTCACCGCCGAGGCCGTCGCCCGGCCCACCGGCGTCGACGCCGCGACCATCAACGCGCTCGCCGATGACTTCGCCGCCGCCGAGCACGCGGTCGCCTACGGCCGCATGGGTGTCTCGGTCGTCGAGTTCGGCACCACCACCACCTGGCTCATCGAAGCGCTCAACCATGCCACCGGCAACCTCGATGCCATCGGCGGTGCCATGTTCGGCCGGCCTGCCGTCGACCTGGCCGGCTTCGCGCGCTACAGCGGCCAACAGGGTGGCTTCGGCCCCGAGACCGAGGCCGGCCTGCCCGTCTTTGCCGGCGAACGCCCGGTCAGCGGCCTCGCCGGTGCCATCGAATCGGGCGCGCTGCGCGGCTTCGTGACCCAAGCCGGCAACCCGGTGCTCTCGCTGCCCGGCGGCCGCCGCCTCGACGCTGCGTTCAAGAAGCTCGAGTACTTCGTCGCCTTCGA
Source organism: Myxococcales bacterium (assembly GCA_020430675.1). The sequence goes on along the minus strand of JAGQJJ010001138.1, from coordinate 770 downwards.
CCCCCGCATCAACGAGACCACCCGCCACGCACATCTCATCCTGCCACCGCCGCGCCCGCTCGCGCGCGACTGGTACGGCCTGATCTTCAACGCGCTCGCCCTCCGCGACGTGGCCCGCTACAACCCGCCGGTCATCGAGCCCGACGCCCACCGCCCCGACTGCTTCGAGTTGCTCACCGGCGTCACGCTTGCCGCGTTGCGTCACCGCGGCGCCAGCGCGCTGCCCGCGCGCGCCGCCGTCGCCACCGCCCGCCGCCTGGGCCCGCGGCGAATGCTCGACCTGCTGCTGCGCCTCGGTCCGCACCGGTTGTCGTTGACAAAGCTCGCCGCCGCCCCTCGCGGCCTCGACCTCGGCGCCCGCACCGCCGGACGCCTGCGCAAGCCACCGGCCATGTGCCATCCCAGGCTGATGGCCGACCTCGACCGCCTCGCGGCCAGCCTCGCCGCCGAGCCCCCACCGCTGGTGCTCATCGGCCGCCGCACGCTGCGCAGCATGAACTCGTGGCTCAACGACAGCCCGCGCATGGTCAAGGGCAAAAACCGCTGCACCGCGCGCATGCACCCCACCGACGCCACCGCGCGCGGCCTGACCGACGGCCAGACGATCGCCATCACCGGCGACGGCGGCCGCATCGAAGTGCCGCTCGAAGTCAGCGACGAAGTCATGCCCGGCGTGGTCAGCGTGCCCCACGGCTGGGGCCACGGCCGGGCCGGCACCCGCCAGCCGGTGGCATCCGCGCATCCCGGTGCCAGCTATAACGATGCCATCG
>JAGQJJ010001137.1 GCA_020430675.1 Myxococcales bacterium | reverse complement strand
GCCGTCGGGCGCTTGCAGTCGCCGACCTTCGGGCACATGCCGCACCGCCAGCGTGGCAAACAGCGCGCCCGCGGCGATCAGCACGCCGATCAACAAGAACGCCGCCCTCATTTCGGCGCCTCCGCAGCCGGGGCCTCGGGCGCAGGGCCCGGCGGCTCGGTCGCGATGGCCGGCGGCGCGACGGGCAGCGCTTCGGGCGCGACCATCATCGGGGGCACCGGCGGGGGATCGCCGGCGCGCACCCGCACAAGTTGCGGGATGATCTCGGTCGCGATGGTCAGATCGAGCACCCGCACGCCATTTTCACCCAGCGCGGCGACCCGGGCGGCCAGCGCCTCGCCTTCGAGGCGCGCGACGTGCTCCACGGCCGCCGCCCGCGCCTCCAATGAAGCGCGGCGTGCCTTCGCGGCTTCGGTGCGCTCGATGAAATCGGCCTCGGCAGCCGTCCGCGCCTCCACGAGCTGCGCTTCCGCCGCGGCCAGCCGGGCGCGCGCCCCGTCCTCGATCTCGCGCAACGCCGTCGCATGACGTCGGTCTTCGGCCGCCCTCTGCGCGGCGTGCGCCTCACCGTCACTCGGGCCCGGCGCCTCCACCGCGCTGCGATCCAGCGCCGCCAGCTCGGTCAGCGAAGTCTCGGTGCCTGCAGGCAGCGTGATCGGCGGCAGCACGGGCCGCTCGGCCTCGACGCCCAACGCCGCGACCGCGTCGGCCACCGCGCGGGCCACCGCCTCGCCCGCCTCCTTGCGCGCCGCCGCGGTCGCCAGGCGCGGCGCGTCGAGCGTCGCAAACGTGTGCGCGATCGCCCACCGCGTCGCCGTCGCAACCGCCGCATCGCGCGCCGCCTGCTCGCCGAGGCCCGCGGCCGCAACATTCGCCGCGTCGGCCGAGCGGACCCGATGGCGGACCACGACCCCGTTCAGCGCAAGCGAGAGCCCGTCGCGGGTCGTGACCGGCAGGTCCAGCTTTGTCTCGACCGGCCCCAGCGCGACGCGCTCGACCACCTGCACCAGCGGCAGCGCAAACGCCACGGTCGCGCCCTTGACGACGCGGCGCGAGGGGCCGAGCAGGCCCAGGGCTTCAGGGGTGTGAATGACGGCGGCTTCATCGCCGCTGAGCACGACCAGCACCGGGCCTTGCACCACGGCGAGCGCGATCAGCGAAACCAGCGCGACCAGGGCGACGTACCGACCGACCCGCCGCCTGCGGGCGGGTCGAGGCGGCGTCTGGTCTGCGGTGCGGTCCAAGACCTCTCCCAAGCGCAAGATCGCCTCCGGCGTCGGCCTTCGAGGGTAACGGCCCTGACCGATGACGCAAGAAAAGCGAGCCTTCCGCCGTGCCCGTTGCAGCGAATGGCGGTCTTCGCCTGTAATGGACCGAACCTGGCGCGCGAAGGGGGCGCTCGATGCAAGTTGGGGCGATGCGGAGCCCGCTGCCATGGCTCGGGCTGTTGGTGTGCGTCTGGGCGGCGGGCTGTGATGACACCGCCTCGCCCGGCGTGGACAGCCGCGTCGTCGCCGATATGGCCCTCGACGCCGCCCCGCCTGTGGATCAAGGGGCTGACGCGGTCCTGCCCCACGACGCGCGCCCCGACGGTCCCCCGATCGAAGACGCGGGCCCCGATGGGCGGCCCCCGGTTGACGCCCAGCCGGACGGGCCACCCCCGACCGATGCCCAG
>JAGQJJ010001136.1 GCA_020430675.1 Myxococcales bacterium | reverse complement strand
GCAGGCGCTGTTCCACCCCATGCCATTGACCACATCGGGCATGTCGAAACGGGTGATCGCCGTGATGGGGCGGTCGAAGCCCGCGATGAATGGCCCGTCGGGCGGACTGAGCACGCATTGGCCGACGCCGACCGCTGCAGAGATGTCCACCGCGCAGGTGGTGGCGACCACCGATGGGCCGAAGCGGAGGTACCAACCATAGGCGCTGATGTCGCCGCTGTTGCCACGCGGCAAGATGCTCAGTTCGCCCGGCCGCCCCGTGGCCGTCCAGAGCGTGAACGACATGGATGTCGCCGGGTAATAGCCACTCAGCAGGGGGAAGGTGAGCTCGCCGGTGGCGGCTGCATGGTCCGGTCGCGCCAAGTCCAACGTGGTGGCCACGTTCATCCGGTTCGTCTGGTTGGGTCGAGAGGTCACCGCGCCAAGGCCGCCGAGACCCAGCGTGCAGACCTGGGCGGCCGACAATCCGTCCGTGTGGAGCCTGAGCACGTAGAACAAGCCGTCGGGATTGAACGCTAGGCCGAATACATAAGGGGCGTCACCCCCTGGGATGTATTCCTCAACGAATTGAAGGCGAACCTCACCCGCCGCCTGATCTCTCTCTGGCGGCGCAACAGGCTGCCGGTCGCGGTCCGTCCGGTAGGCGTTGCAGCGCAGGGAGGGGCCACAGCGTTCGAGGTCTTCGTCGATCATGCCATCGCAGTCATCATCGAGGCCGTCGCATCGCTCCGCGGGCTCACGGCCACAGCCGCCGCACCGGTTCAGGGCATCGAGGCAGCAATCGCCGGATGGGTGAAGGCCATCCCTTCCACATTGCCCGCACGGGTTGAGCGCGCCTTCGTCGGTGTCGCCATCGCAGTCATCGTCGACGCCGTCGCAGACCTCATCGCGGGGCAGCATCTGGCCTTCGCACGCGCCGGGGGCCCCATCGACACAGGCGCTCGAGCCGCCTTGGCATCGCCCGACGCCTTCAGTGCCAACCGGGCCGTCGTAACATGGCATGGTCAGCGGTATGCCATCCGCCGCTTCATCGGTGGCGCCGTCGCAGTCGTTGTCGAGGCCGTCGCAGATCTCGGCCCCGGCAGATTGAACTGGCAAGCAAACCAAGGCGCCGCCGAAGCAATCGGACCGACCGGGGGCGCAAATGCCGGGCTGGTCCGTCAGGCAGGGGGACGCGGCGATGTCTTCGTCGGCCGCGCCGTCGCCGTCATCATCGAGGCCATTGCAGCGCTCGGTGTGCATAGAGATGTCGGGTTCCGCATCGTGGGCGACGTCGGAGTCTGGTGTCGGGCGGCCATCAATCGGGGGCTCGGTGTCGGTGACGCCTCGCTCTGAGGGCGATTCGGGCGGGTCTTGGTCGAGGTCGCCATCGACGCCGAAATCAACGGAGAGCGAGTCGGCGAGCGGCTCGACGCACCCGGTGAGCAGCAGGGCCGCAGTGATTCGCACCATGAGACTGCAAAATCGCATACCTTGCCTCCCTCCGACCCGATCACTATGGCTCGGTCACCGATCGGGTCGCAAGGGAGGCTCGGGCGATGCCCAACTCGGCCGTCGCAGTCAGGCGTGGAGGCGAGGCCCTTACTTCTTCAGGTCGTACGCCCGCGCCTTGAACTTCTTGGTATAGGCCTTGCGCCCCGCTTCGCTGGAGCGGGCCTCCGAGACCTCGGACTGGGCG
>JAGQJJ010001135.1 GCA_020430675.1 Myxococcales bacterium | reverse complement strand
CAGGTGCCCGCATTGGCCAGCCGGCGGCGATGCGACCAGCCCACGGCGCGAATCAGCGGGTAGTCGTCGGCAAAGTCGGGCCCCCGGCTGGCCAGAATGACGGCGGGCAGGGACAGGACCAGGATGCCCGCGAGCGCCAGCCCGCCCCGCAACGGATCGCCGGGCCCCAGGCCCAGGTCAAAGACCGAGAAGGGCAGGGCCGCGGCGGCGATGAGCGCTGGCACGACGCCGAGCAGCACCGCACCCGCCAGCCGCTGCGCATACACCGCGTGCGCCTGACCATCGGCGTCGTCCCCCAGCCAGCGCTGCCAGGCGCGGGCCGGAGCGCCGTAGTGGAAGGCCACGAAGGTCACCGCGGCTGTCGCCGCCACAATGATGACGGTCGAGTCGGCGGGCCAGCCGCCAAATGGCCAGTTGAGGGGGCTCATTCGCGGTTGTTGGATGCGTGTTCGCCACATTTTTGACGAGGTCGAAGCGCGGAACACGTTGCGGTCAGCACAACCAGCGCCGGGCTCGAGTCGGCCGGTTGGCCGCCGGGTGGTCGGTCGAGGGGGCTCAAAGCCAGCCCGCGGCGCGGTAACCGTCAATCGTTTGACGAATTCGGACGGCGAGGGGCGCGGTGGGCCGCCAGCCCAGCTCGCTTCGAGCACGGCTCACGTCGCAGATCCAATCGCCGGCCACCGCCTCGCGGTATTTGTCGACGTTGAGCACGCTGGGCCGATCGCGCAAACGGGCGCTCCACTCGCCAAGCGTCGCTGCGACGCGCGTGACCGGCGAGGGCAGGTGCACGACCCGCACCGCGGCGTCGGCGGCTTCGGCGATCTGCCGGCCCAGCTCGGCGTAGGTGGGCGTCTCGGGCGCGGCGATGAAATAGATGCCCGCCGCGCCGCTGGCGCCGTCGCCGCCAGGCAGCCGGGCGCCACGCCGGGCCGCGGCGATGAGGCCGACGCTCAGATCGGCCGCATGCACCAGGCCGATGCGGCGCGCCGCGCGGGTGGGCACCAGGTGCCAGCCGCCGACGACGCCGCGAAAGAGGGGCAGGGCGCCCCGATCGCCCTCGCCAAAGACCATCGGCGGCCGCACGATGGTGAGCGGCACCCGGTCAGCAAACTCGGCGGCGGCCAGCTCGGCGGCGCGCTTGACGCGGCCATAGCGCGAGACCGGCGCGGGCGGATCCGACTCAACCCGAGGCCGGCCTTCAAGCGCGGGGCCGGTCGCGGCCATCGACGAGACGACGACCAGCACCGGCGGGCGCGCCGCGGCGGCGCAGGCGGCGGCGACCGCGCGGGTGCCCTCGACGTTGACCGGGGCAAAGTCAGCCCGCCATGGCACTTTGAGCAGGCTGGCCAGGTGAAACACCGCGTCGACGTGGGCCATGGCCGGCCGCAGCGTCTCGGGTTCGGTCAGGTCGCCGACCACCAGCGCGCAGCCTTCCAGGTCCGCGATGTTGGAAGTGGTACGGACGAGCGCTTCGACCTGCCAGCCATCGGCCTGAAGCGCGCGCACCAGGTGGCGCCCGATGAAGCCGGACGCGCCGGTGACCAGCGCCCGCTTCACGTCAGCAGCAGGCGGCGCCGCCGTCGGGCGCGGCGGTCGGGGTCGGGCCGCAGTCGAAGAGACCAAAATGGCGCGTGCGGTCGCCGTCGACTCGGAAATGCGCCGCAAAGCGCGTCTCGCTCAG
>JAGQJJ010000112.1 GCA_020430675.1 Myxococcales bacterium | reverse complement strand
ATCTTTTGCCCTCACTGCCGCCCAGCGCGCCGCGATCGTCGACTCGGCGCTGACCCAGCTCGCCGTGATCGCGCCGGCCGAGGCCTGGCCACCGCTGCGCGCGGTGCACCGGCTGGTCGGCGGCGCGACGCGCACGCCCGAGCGCGAGGCCCGGGTGGTCGAGGTGCTGCGGCCGTATTGCCTGCCTGAAGCGGCCGACGAAAAACCCTGGTGGGACGCGCTCTTTGCCCTGCGCGCGCTGGGCACGCCGGCGGCGCGCGCCGTCGTCGACGAGGCCATCGCTCGCGTACCGCCCGGGCGGGCGCACGACGTGATGATCACCGAGCTGGACGCGGAGGGTCCGTGGTGAGCGCCGCCGAGCTGATCACCGCCCGCGCCGCGTTTGGCGACCGCAGCCTCTTCCCCACCCTGGGGCCCAAGGTCTACGCCAGCCACGGCTCGATCTCGCCGCTCTCAAGCCCGGTGACCGAGATGATCGCCGCAGCGGCCGCCGACACCGCGGCGCGCGGCCTCGACGCCTTCGGGGCCTGGATGGCGCAGCGCCAGCGCCTGAAGGCCCGGCTCGCGGGCCTGCTCGGCGCCGTCGCCGATGACCTCGCGCTGGTGCCCAACACCACCACCGGCCTCAACATGATCGCGCTGTGTCTCGACTGGCGGCCGGGCGACCGCGTGGTGGTCTTCGAGGGCGAGTTTCCGACCAACGTGACGCCCTGGCAGCGCGCGGCGAAGCACTTTGATCTGCGGCTGGTCACGTTGCCGATCGCGCCCTTCGCGTGGCCGGATGGCGCCGATTTTTCCTTGCTGGACGCCGCGTTGCGCGAAGGCGTGCGGCTGGTGGCGATCAGCGCGGTCGAGTTTCAGACCGGGCTGCGGGTGCCGCTCGACGCGCTGGCGACCCGCTGCCACGCGGCCGGCGCCGAGCTGTGTGTGGATGGCATTCAAGCGGTCGGGGCGGTGCCCCTCGACGCCCGCACGGTCGACTACCTCGCCTGCAGCGGCCATAAATGGCTGATGGGCCCCGAGGGCGCGGGCTTTGTCTACTGCCACCCCGACCGCGTCAAGGCGCTCAAGCCGCGCGTCGCCGGCTGGCTCAGCCACGAGTCTCCGGTCGATTTTCTCTTTGAAGCCGGGTGCTTGCGCTATGACAAGCCCATCCGCCAGCGGATCGACTTTCTCGAGGTCGGCACCACCAACCAGATCGGCTATGCCGGCCTTGAAGGCGCGGTGGCGCTCATCGAGCAGCTCGGCGTCGCGTCCATCTGGCGCTATGCCCAGGCGTGGATCGATCCGCTGGAGGCGGCGCTGGTCAAGCGCGGCTTCACCTCGCTGCGTTGCCCCGACGCCGCGCGGCGCAGCGCTCTGCTCAGCCTGCGGCCACCCGCCGGGCTGAAGGCGAGCACCCTGGCCGCGGCGCTGCTCGAACGCGGCGTGCACACGACGACGCCCGACGGCCATTTGCGCTTCGCGCCGCATTGGCCCAACGCGCTCACCGAGGTGCCGTTTGTCGTCGACGCCATCGACGACGCGCTGGCCGCGTTGAATGGTTGACTATTTAGTCAACTATCATACGAGCCACCGCCTGGCCCTCTTTCACCGGCTCGTTCTCTTTGACGAGGATCTCGACGATCCTGCCGTCGGCCGGGGCCTCGATGGGCATCTCCATCTTCATCGACTCGAGGATCATGACGATGTCGCCCTCTTCGACCTCGTCGCCCGGGCCCAGCTCGATCTTCCAGACGGTCCCGGTGATATGCGCCTTGATGTCCATGGGTCTCCTCAGGCCTGCGCCTTGGCGAAGGTCTCGAGCCAGCCGGTGTCGAACGCGCCGGCGGCAAACTCGGGGCTTTGCAGCACCGCGCGCAGGAAGTCGCGGTTGGTGGTGACGCCTTCGATCGTGAAGTCGGCCAGCGCCGCGTCGGCCCGCGCGGTGGCGGTGGCGCGGTCGGGGCCGGCGGCGATGAGCTTGGCGAGCAGCGGGTCGTAGTAGGGCGTGACCTCTTGCCCGCTGTGGTAACCCGCGTCGACGCGCACGCCTTCTGCCGTCGGCGGGATGAAGTCGCCGAGCTGGCCCGGCCGCGGCAGGAAGCTCTTGAGCGGCTCTTCGGCATACAGCCGGCACTCGATCGCATTGCCGCGAATTGAAAGCGCTTTCTGCTCGATGGTCAGCGGCAGGCCGGCGGCGATGTCGATCTGCCAGCCGATGAGGTCGACCCCGGTGATCGCCTCGGTGACCGGGTGCTCGACCTGCAACCGCGTGTTCATCTCGATGAAGTAGAAGGCGCCGTCGGGCCCGACGATGAACTCGACGGTGCCGGCGTTGCGATAGCCGATGGCCGCGCCCGCTTTGAGCGCGGCGGCGGTCATCGCGGCGCGCACCTCGGGGCGGGTGGCCAGAAACGGCGAGGGCGCCTCTTCGATCACCTTCTGGTGCCGGCGCTGCAACGTGCACTCGCGCTCGAAGAGATGCACGCCGTGGCCGTGGTGGTCGAACAGGATCTGCACCTCGATATGCCGCGGCGACTCGATGTATTTCTCCAAGTAGACCGCGGGGTTGCCGAAGCTGCTCGCCCCCCGGTCGCGGCAGCTCGACAGCGCGCGGGCCAGGCGGGCCGGCTTGCTGACCACCTGCATGCCGATGCCGCCGCCGCCACCCGCGGCCTTCACCAGCACCGGATAGCCGATCGCTTCGGCCAGCGCCGCGGCTTCATCGTCGTCGACCGGCCCGGCCGAGCCGGGCACCACCGGCACCCCGACCGCGCGCGCGGTCGCCCGGGCCTGGGCTTTGTCGCCCATCGCGTCGATGGCCTCGGGCGTGGGCCCGATGAAGACCAGCCCGGCCTCGGCGCAGCGGCGCGCAAAGCCGGTGTTCTCGGACAACAGGCCATAGCCGGGGTGAATCGCCTGCGCGCCGGTCTGCTTCGCGGCCGCGAGCACCGCGTCCTGGTTCAAGTAGCTGTCACGCACCGGCGGCGGCCCGATGCAGACCGCCTCATCGGCGAGGCGCACATGCGGCGCGTCGGCGTCGGCCTCGGAGTGCACCGCCACGCACCGAATGCCCCGGCCTTTGATGACCTGGGCGATGCGGGCGGCGATCTCGCCGCGGTTGGCGATGAGAATGGTCTCGAACATGCGCGCCTCCGTGCGCCCTGTGTACCAGAGTCGGGCGCCGCCGCAAAAGACGCGGATGGCAGGCGCCTACCGCTGTTCGGGCACGCGATCGAGGTCGATCTGGCGCAGCGCCTCGCGGATGACCAGCGACTTGTTGGCCCGCGAGTGGCCGCGCTTCTTCAGCTCGTTGACGAGCCTGGCGAGGCGCTGAATGTCGCTGGTGTACAGGCTGACCGAGATGACCTTGTAGTGGGTCGGCTTGACCTTGCGCTGCTTGAGCCGCGGATGCACCGCGCGGGGGGCGGCGGCCTCGGGGGTGAAGAACTCTTCGACGGCGTGCTCCTCGTCATCGAAGAGCCCCCGAATGGCGCCCACCTCGTCTTCCGGCTCATGGTCAGCCAACGGTGGCCTCCTGCTCGGCGGTGACGGCGCCGGCATCGCACAGCTCGATGATGCGCTGGACGAGGACGCGGTAGTCCTCCGAGCCGTGGGAGTCAGGCGCATATTCGAAGATGGTCTTCTTATGACTCGGCGCCTCTTTCAATCGGGTGTTCACCCGAATGCAGGGCAGCACGCGGTCCTTGAAGTAGGACTGCAACGTGTTGACCGCTTCGACCGAGATGCGCGTGCGCTGGTCGAAGAAGGTGGGCACGACGCCGAGGATGCTGACCGGGTGCAGCAACAGCTCGTTGACCTTCTTCAGCGTGCGCAGAATCTGCTTCACGCCGACGAGCGAGAGGTAATCGCACGAGACCGGGATGAGGATGTGGTCGGCGTAGGTCAGCGCGTTCTGGTTGAGCACCGACAGGCTCGGGCCGCAGTCCATGATCACGAAGTCGTAATCGGTCAGCGGCGCCATGCGCGTGGCCAGCACCTTGAAGCGGTCGCGCGGCGTATTGACCAGCCGCACCTCGGCTTGCGCGAGGCTGGTATTGCTGATCAGCGCGTCGAGGTTCTCGCTGACGTTGACGATGCAATCGGCCGGGTGCGCGCCTTCGACCAACACATGGTAGATGGTGCGGCGCGCGGTCAAGCCCAATGAAACCGCGACGTTGCCCTGGGCGTCGAGGTCGACGAGCAGGACGCGGTGGCCGGCTTCGGCGAGGCCGGCGGCCACATTGACGCTGGTGGTCGTCTTGCCGGTGCCGCCCTTCTGGTTGAGCACCGCGATGCGGCGCAACCGGCGCGCGCGCGGCGGGGACGCGCCCTCGGCAGCGGTCGTGGTGCGCGGCGCGGTGCGGCAATTGGTCGAGCAGTAGTAATGCACCTCGCCGTCAAGCTGCGCCTGCTGGTAGGCGTATTGAAGGTCGAAGCGCGTGCCGCACACATCGCAGGTGCGCTGCGCGGCCGACAGCAGGTGGTCGGACTGGCACTTCTGGCTACAGAAATAGCGCACCTGTTCGGGCGTGCGCTGCACCTGATAGGCGAACCGCAGCTCGAAGGTCGTGCCGCAGACGCTGCAATCATGAATCGCGGCGGCCATGAAGCGCCCCCATCTTGTTGACCGACCGGCGGCGCCGGCCCTTGTCGGCTTATAGAAGCGGGGGATCGGCCTTGTCAACGGCTGCGATCGCGGAAGATCGCGAAAAATCGCGATCTTCCGCGATCCGGGCCACCGGAACCGGCGGTGGATCATCGAGCCGGACCACTCGACGGACGAGCAGGTGATGCCACAGGATCACCGCCAGCGGGAGGGCGGCGCCGCCGGCGATCGTCACGAGGCCGATGAACGCGACATGCGCCAGCGGCACGCTGAACAACCACGCGGTGACGCCGGCGACGACGCCCAACCAGGCGAAAGCGAGGGCGGCGGTCAACCCGGTGGCGCCGACCATCGATGAGAGCCAACGGCCGGTGGGCGTTCCGGCGGCGGCGCGGCGCGAGAGCCAGGGCACGATGAAGCGGGCGAGCACGCCGAGCGGGCCGCGCAGCGTGGCGTAGAGCGCGTTGTCGCGCAGTGGTGAGGTCGTCGCGGCCAGCGTCCAAAGGCGTTCGCTGGCATAGGCCACCGTCGCCGCCGCGCGCGGTTGCAAGCGCTCACGCTCGCGCGCGGCGCGCTCGGCCAGGGGCAGATCATGCCAGTCCGCGCCGCGCCAACGCTCGACGGCGCCCCAGGTGCGCGCCCAGTCCCGCCACGGCAGCGCGCATTGATGCGCGGGCGCCACGAACCACTCCACCGCGGCCGCGATCGAGGCGTCGCCCTCGGGGAGCGCAAACCGCGCGCGCCAAGCTCGCGCCGCCGCGCCCGGCAACAGCTCGGCCACCGCGACTCGGCCGCGGATGAGGCCGACGACCAGGTCATGGGCGCGGTACTCGGGTTCGAGGAAGCCGGTCATGCCGCCCAGCCACCACGAGGCGAGCCCGCCGGCGGGCGGACCGACGCGGCGAATCGTCAGGTCGAGCGGACGCCCCGCGTCGACCGGCGGCAATGGCGTATTGCTGAGCGCTTCGATAAGCAATTGGTGCAGCGCGCGCGCCGAGCCCGAAGCGGCGCGGTCGACCTGGGCGTCGATGGCAGCCATCTCCGCTTCGAGCAACGCATCGGTGCGCTCCAGCGCGACGGTCAGCCCATCGGCGGCGCCCGCCCCGGCCCGCTCGCGCAACACCCGCTGCCGCATGCGCAGCAGCCGTTGCGCACGCTGCCCGGCCAGCAGCAGCCCCTGCCGCGCCGCTGGGGTTTGACTCGCCAGCGTATGGGCCAGCCCCAGCACGTCGAGGTCATTGAGGCGGCTCGACGGCATGGCGCCGCCGAAGAGCAGCTGGTTGACCGCCTCGATCAGCGCGGTCTCCGCGGGCATCTGGTCCACGCAGCCGGTATGGGTCCAGAGCGCCACGCGCGCCTTCCAGTCGACCAGCCGGCGCAGATCGCTGCTGACGCGATCCTGCAACAACACCGCGGTCGCCGCGCCCGCGCTGGCCAACTGATCGGCCAGCTGCGCCGCGCGGCGTCGATCGCTGCCGGCCAACGCCGGCGCGGCTTCGTCGGTGCGGGCCTCATCGGCCGGATCGATCAGCAGCAACGCCAGGCGCTCCCCGGCCTCAAGCCCCAAGCCCCGGCGCAGCGCGGCGTCGACCGCGGCGCCCACCGGCCGGTTGTCGAGCGCGCCGCCGTCGTAGCACGGCACCTTCACCGGCGGCGGCAGATCGGGCACCTCGCGCGGCAGCAGCGGGTCAAACGGCGCGCGCGCCCGCAGCCACTCGGCGTGGCCCTCGGGGCTGTCGCGGTCGGCGATGAAATGGGCCGAGAAGCCGAACGGCGTCGCTGAGGTCGCCTCGATGGCGTCGGTGATCGCGTCGACGCGGTGATGGAAGTCGAGGCGATCGAAGCGCCGCGTATCCAGGTTGCCGGGATCGGCCACCGGCTCGCCGCGCCCGCCCGGGTCATCGACCCACTCCGGCTTGTTGACGGCGTGCGTCAGCGACAGGTGCAGCTCGGCGTCGGGCTCGATCGCCTGCTCGGTCCGACGCTCGGCGAGCATGCGCCCCATGCGCTCGATGGTGAACTGGCGTTTGTCGAACAGCGCGGCCGGCGCGTTGGCATCGGTCGGCGGCGCGGCGACCTTCATGTTGCGCAGGTCCATGTCGTCGACAAAGACCTCGCACGCCTTGCGGAAGTCCTCGACCGGGTCCGACGAAGCGACCAGCATCTTCGCCAGCACCGCGCCGACGATGCCGCCCGCCGAGGCGCCAGCGACCACATCGAGGTGCACGTCAGGCAACGGGCCGAGCCCGTCGAGCCAGGGCAGCCCCGAAGGCGCCTCTTTGCCATGGGCACGCCGGCTCGCGACCAGCAGCTCGAACAGCGCAAACGCCACCCCAGCCTCAAAAGGCATGCGCGCGTTGCCGCCGTACAACGTGACGACCAGGCGCAGGATCGACGCTTCCGGGGTGCCCGACATGGCTCAGCATAGGCCCCGCAAGGTGCGCGGCGTCAAGATCGCCGTCGCGATCGTCAGCCCTCTGACGCCGGCTTTGCCGCCGCGCCTGACGCGACGCGCCTTGCAGGCTGGCACGTCGTTTGCCCAATGCCCGCAGAGCGATGGCCCACGGACGGGCCAGGGGGTGACACGATGGCCAGCGGCATCTACGTCGCGATGCAGGGCGCGCGCGCTCAGGAGCATCGACTCGAAACGCTGAGCCACGACCTCGCCAACGCGCTGACGCCCGGCTTCAAGCGCCAGGCGGCCATCTATCGCCAGGTGCACCACGACGTCACCCGGATGGGCGATCCGAACCAGGCGATGGGCGTGCACCACCCGGTGCGCTTTTTGCCCGAAGACCGCCTGCCGGTGCTGCTCGACGACCGCTACACGCAGTTCGAGCAGGGCCCGATGCGCAACACCGGCAATGACCTCGACCTGGCGCTCAACGGCGAAGGCTTCTTCGTGCTCGGCGGCCCCGATGGGCCGCTCTACACCCGCAACGGCTCGTTTGCCCTCGCCCGCGGCGGCGCGCTGGTCGACCAGCGCGGCTTCCCGGTGCTCGACGACGCCGGCAAGCCGGTGGTGCTGCCCAATGAGCAGGGCCGCCTGCGCATCTCGCAGCAGGGCGACATCTTCAGCGACGACCAGCCCGTCGGCCGCCTGGCGGTGGTGCGGTTCGACGATCCGCAGGCCCTGCTGCGCGCCGGCGACAGCGGCTGGACGGCCCCGCCCGCGCTCGCGCCGGTGCCGATCACGGTGCCCGACATCAAGCAGGGCCACCTCGAGAGCGCCAACGTCAACGTGGTGCGCACGATGGTCGAGCTGATCAAGACCAACCGCATCTTCGAGCTGAACACCCGGGCCCTGCAGGCCTACAAGGCGATGGACGATCAGGCCACCCGCGAGGTCGGCCGGTCGAGCTGACCAGTCAGGAGACGACATGCTGCGCGCATTGCACTCGGCGGCGACGGGCATGGAAGCCCAACAGACGTATATCGACGTCACGTCGAACAACCTGGCGAACGTCAACACCACCGGGTTCAAGAAGGTGCGGGCGAACTTCCAGGATCTGATCTACCAGATCCACCGCGCGCCCGGCCTGTCGACCAGCGCTTCGACCGAGGCGCCCACGGGCATCCAGGTCGGCATCGGCGTCAAGACCGCGAGCACGCAGAAGGAGTTCACGGTCGGCAACCTGAAGGTCACCAACAACCCGTACGACGTGGCGATCGAGGGCGATGGCTTCCTGCAGATCACGCTGCCCGACGGCACGATCGGCTATACCCGAGACGGCGCCCTGCACATCGACCAGAACGGCAACCTGGTGAACGCGCACGGGTTTCTGCTCGAACCGAACATCGTTGTGCCCAACGAGGCGCTCAACATCAGCATCGGCGAAGACGGCGTGGTCACCGCGGTGCTCAGCGCTCAGGCGCAGCCGGTGCAGCTCGGGCAGATTCAGACCGCGACCTTCATCAACCCCGCCGGCCTGCTCGCCGATGGCGGCAACCTGTTCCGCGAGAGCGGATCGAGCGGCCCGCCGGTGGTCGGCAACCCGGGCGAAAACGGCTTCGGCCCGCTGCGCGGCGGCTTCCTCGAGATGGCCAACGTGCAGGTCGTCGAAGAGATGATCAACCTGATCACCGCCCAGCGCGCCTTCGAGTTCAACAGCAAGGCCGTGCAGGCGAGCGACCAGATGCTGCGCGAGCTGGGGCAGTTGAGGTAGCCATGCGCGCGCTGCTGCTCCTCTTCGTGGCGCTGTCGAGCGCGCCGGCGCTGGCCGGGCCGACCATCCGCGTCGAGCGCGCCGCCGAGGTGCGCGGGCCGGTGGTGCGCCTGGGCGACATCGCCGCGCTGCGCGGCTTTGCGCCCGAGGCGGCCGAGAAGTACGCGGCGA
>JAGQJJ010001134.1 GCA_020430675.1 Myxococcales bacterium | reverse complement strand
TCGGGATTACCCGGTGAAATCATCCTTGCGGGCGCGCAATGCGGCCATCACCGCGATGGGATCGGTCTCACCGACCGCCGCGGCCACCGCCGAGGTGCGCACGCGCAAAAAGGGGTTCGTCTGCTTCTCGTCGCCCACCGTGCTCGGCACCGTCGGCAGGTCGGCGGCGCGGCGCGCTTCGGCCCAGGCCTGCCGCTTCTTCAGCGCCGGATTTCCGGGCTCGATGGTCAGCGCAAAGCGCAGGTTGCTCAGCGTGTATTCGTGCCCGCAGAACAGCCGCGTCTCGTCGGGCAGGCCCGCGATCACGGTGTTGAGCGCGTGGTCCATCTGCGCCGCGTCGCCCTCGAAGAAGCGCCCGCAGCCGGCCACGAAGAGGGTGTCGCCGCAGAACAGCGCGTCGCCGAACCGAAAGGCGATGTGGCCGCGCGTATGGCAGGGCACCGGCAGCACGCGGCCGCGCAGGGTGCCGATCGTGACCTCATCGTCGGGACCGACCGGCGTGGTGAGCGCCGGGATGCGCTTCGCGTCGTCGGCGGAGCCCACGACCTGCACGCCGGAAAAGCGCTTCGCCATCGCGACGTTGCCGCCGCTGTGATCCCAGTGATGATGGGTGCAGAGCACATGCGTCAGGCGCACGCCTTCGCGGGCGAGCGCCGCGCAGACCGGTTCGGGCTCGGCGGGGTCGACCACGCCGGCCACGCCGGCCGCCTCATCGATGATCAGGTAGGCGTAGTTGTCGCGGAGGATCGGGATCGGGACGATGCGCACCGCGTGACCCGGATCAGGTCGAGGTCAGCCGCCCGCCCGCCTTCTTCTTGAGGTGCCGCCCCTGGCGAAGACGGGCCTTGCGCAGCTTGGCCTTGCGGGCAGCCTTGCGACGAGCGGTGTTGTTGCGCTGCTTGCGGGTCATCATCGAGCACCTCTCCTGGGCGATGGGCGCGACATTCTGTCCGAGTCGATGCCCGGGATCAAGCCTGTCGCGCGCAAACCGCGTGCAAACCAAGCGCTATTGCGGCGCCGCGCCGATCGTCAGCGCCAGGGTCAGCCGCTCGCGGCCCCGCGCGACGCGCAGGTCGACCTTCTCGCCCGGCCGCGTGGCCGCGATCAACCAGGGCAGCGCGTCCGAGGTGTCGATGCGGCGCTCGCCGAACTGGTAGATGATGTCGCCCGGCTGCAGGCCCGCCCGCGCCGCGGGGCCATCCTGCACCACGCCTTTGACCCGGGCCCCGCGCGGCATGTCGAAGCCCGACTCACGCGCGGCGGTGAAGGTCACCTTGCGCACGATCAACCCCGCAAAACCACGGACAAATTCGCCCTCGGCGAGCAGGCGGTCGATCACGGTCTGCACCATGTCGATGCGCGCCGAGAAGGCGAGGCCCTGGCCGATGATCGCGGTGTTGAGCCCGATCACGCGGCCGCGGTCATCGACCAGCGGCCCGCCGCTATTGCCCGGGTTGACCGCGACATCCGACTGGATGAAGTCGGCGTATTTGGGCCCGCCCGGCGGCAGGTTGTGCCGGCCGAGCGCGCTGATCACCCCAACGGTGATCGAATGATCCATGCCGTAGGGGTTGCCAATCGCCGCCACCCATTGTCCGGGTCGCAGCACTTCGGGGTCGCCGCGATCAACCGGCGGCAGGCCCATCGCGCCCGGCGCCAGCACGGCGAGGTCGGTGGCCAGG
>JAGQJJ010001133.1 GCA_020430675.1 Myxococcales bacterium | reverse complement strand
GATGGCCAACAGCCCCCGCAGGATGGCATGCAGCCGCCCGCCGATGGCCAGCAGCCCCCGCAGGATGGCATGCAGCCGCCCGCCGATGGCCAGCAGCCCCCGCAGGATGGCATGCAGCCCCCGCAGGACGGCCAGCAGCCCCCGCAGGACGGCCCCCAGAGCTGCCAGCAGGCGGCCGACTGCGCCAACGCCTGCCCGCCCGATGCCATCGGCTGCACCTGCGCCCAGTCGCCGATGGGCTCCATCTGCGTGCCGACCTGCAACGTCGACGCTGACTGCCCCGACGACCCCAACCTGGACCTGGTCTGCGACCCCAACCAGGGCATCTGCCGCCCGGCCGGTGCCGGCGGCCAGATGCCGCCGCCGCGGTGACGAATGGCGCATGACCCCGCCGGCACGCTGCGCCGCACAAGGCGCGGACAAGCGCTGTTGCTGATCGCGACCGGCGGGGTATTGGCCGCGGCCGTGGGCTGGACGTGGTTCTCGGTGCGCGACGTCGCGCTCATCGCCGCGCGGGGCATGGGCGAGCCCATGTTGCATCGCACCATGCGGGCCCTCATCGAGGTCAACGAGAGCGGGGGCACGGTCGACGCCGCGTTGGAGCGCGTGCTGGCCGAGCACCACGGCGACGGCCTGCGTTGCGTCGCGGTCTACGATCCCGACCTTCAGCTCCAGTTCTACGCCGGCCGCTGCGCCAACCTGCGCAGCGCGCCGGTCGCCGAGTTGGAGAAGCTGCGCCCGGGTGAGGCCATGGAGGTCGGCGGCCGGGTGCGCATGATCATGCACCTGTCTCGGCGCCATCCCGACCGACGGCCCCGCGCCGACGACGGCCCCGCCGGACCCCCCGAACCCACCGCGCGCCCGCAACAGCCCGGCGGCCTGCCACCCGGCGTGCTCGAAGGCGCCGACCAGATCGACCTGCCCCGCCACCCCCGCGCCGGCCCGCCGCCGACCTGGCCCAAGATCATCGAGTTCGAACCCCGCGTCGCGCGCAACCTGCTGACCAGCGCCACCGGCGCGTTGATCGCCGGCGGCGCGGCAGCGCTGGCGCTGCTGTTTGCCTCGGGGCTGATGCTGCGGCTCAGCCGGCGCGCCGAGGAGCTGCAGGCCGCGCAGGCCCGCGATCGGCAGCTCGCGGTGCTCGGCCAGATGTCCGCCACGCTCGCCCACGAGATTCGCAACCCGCTCGCATCGCTCAAGGGCAACGCGCAGCTGCTCGTCGAGTTTCTGCCGGACGGGCGTCCGCGCAAGAAGGCCGAGCGGGTGGTGACCGAAGCGGTGCGCCTCGAACGCCTGTGCGAAGACCTGCTCAGCCTGGCGCGGTCGAAACAGGTCGAACGCGCGGCCGTCGACCCGACCAAAGTGATGCGCGATGCCATCGAGTCGGTGGGTGGTGATGGCATCACGCTGGTCGCCGACGGCGCGCCGCCGACGTGGTCGCTCGACGCGCTGCGTATGCACCAGGTGCTGGTCAACGTGCTGCGCAACGCCACCCAAGCCTCGCCGGGCGCCGTGGAAGCGGTGGTCGCCGCCGAGGGCCGCCGGTTGGTCTTTCGCGTGCGCGACCGGGGCGATGGCATCCCGGAAGGGCAGGAGGAGGCCATCTTCGAGGCCTTCCACACCAACCGCACGCGCGGCACGGGCCTGGGGCTGGCCATCTCGCGGCGCATCGTCGATCTGCACGG
>JAGQJJ010001132.1 GCA_020430675.1 Myxococcales bacterium | reverse complement strand
CGGTGGCGGTGAGAACCCGCCGCCCATCGGGCTCGACGCCGACGCGGGCGTGGGCGGCGGCGGCGGCGGCGTGGGCGGTGGCAGCGACGGCTGCGCGTGCGACGCGGGCCAAGGTGCGCCGGTCGGCACCGCCGTGTGGCTGCTGCTCTTGCTGGGTCTGGCGCCGACGCGGAGGCGGCGGTGAGCGCGGCGCAGCCGAGCGACAACCGCGTTCAGACGATCTGCCTCATCCTCATCGCCGCCGTGGTGGCGGCGGCGGCGCTGTCGTGGCTGCGGCCGGTGATGATCCCGTTGGTGCTGGCCGCGCTGCTCACCCAGGCGCTCAGCCCCATCATCGATCTGCTCTCGAGGCGCCTGCGCCTGCCACGCACGGCGGCCATCTTTGCCGCGCTGCTGGTCGGCATCGTGGCGCTCGGCGCGCTCGGCGGGCTGGTCTCGACCTCGGTCAAGCGGCTGTCGGGCAACGCGCAGGCCTACGAGGAGCGCGTGCGCACGCTGGGCGTGTCGGCGATCGAGCAACTGCGCGGCGTGGGCATCGACATCGGCCTCGATACGCTGGAGCAGCAGGTGCGCGAGCTGCCGGTCGCGTCGGCGCTGAGCCAGGCGGCCGACGCCGTTGTCAGCACATTGACCACGACCTTTCTGGTGCTGATCTTCTCGATCTACCTGCTGCAAGGGGCAGCCCAAAAACGGAATGGATCCGGCATCTTGGCTGAGATTCAGCACCGCATTCGCCGCTACCTGGTGATCAAGGTGATCGTCTCGGCGGGGACCGGCCTGCTGGTTGGCGGCATCCTCGGCGTGCTGCATGTGCAGCTCGCGCTGGTCTTCGGGGTGCTGGCTTTTGTGCTCAACTTCATCCCCAGCGTGGGCGCCATCGTGGCGACGCTGCTGCCCCTGCCGGTGATCCTGATCGACCCCGAGTCCACCCCCACGACCTGCATCCTGGCGCTGGCGCTGCCCGGCGCCGTGCAGCTCGTGCTGGGCAATCTCATCGAGCCGAAGCTGATGGGCAGCTCGCTGGAGCTGCATCCGATCACGGTGCTGTTGTCGTTGGTCTTCTGGGGCATGTTGTGGGGCGTGCCGGGCATGCTGCTGGCGGCGCCGCTCTCGGCGACCCTGCGCATCGGCTTCGACGCGCTCGACGTGACGCGCCCGTTTGCGCGGTTGATGGCGGGTCAACTGGGCGCCGCGACGACCTCGGGCTGAACCGCGACGTTGTGCGGGCGCCGGGCGCTCGCTACCATCCGCGCGCTGCTTGTGGAGGCTGCCTTGTCCCCGCTTTTGCTCTCCATCGCCTGTGAACCTGATCACCTGAACCTGCGCGCCGAGATCGGCACCGATGGTCGCGTCGCGCTGGCTTCGGCCCGGCTGCCCGATGGCGGGGCGCTCGATGACCTGCTGCGGCAGGCGCGCCGCGGCCATGCGGCGGCGAGCGCCATCGCCGGGTTGAGCCGCTTGCTCGGTGAGCTGCTCTACGCCGGCGACGTGGGCCGCCTGCTGCGCGAGCACCAGATGGTCGACGCGCCGCCGCCGGTGCTGCTCGGCACCGACGACGCCTGCGCCGAGTGGCCGTGGGAGCTGGCGCGCGACCCGGTCGGCGGCCGGCGGCCCGCCCTCGAAGGCGGCGGCATCGTGCGCATCGCTGGCCGCGTGGCCACCTGCGCCGCGCCGCCCGCGGCGGGCAT
>JAGQJJ010001131.1 GCA_020430675.1 Myxococcales bacterium | reverse complement strand
TCAACGTCGCCTCCAGCTCGGTGAACGCGCCGCGCGCCGGGGCCACCAGCCGCGTCGCGATCTCGCCCTGCTTGCGCGCCTCCTCGAACGACCGCGCCCGCAACGCGATGGGCCGCGCATCACTCGCGAGCCGCCGCAGCGCGCTGACCGCGGCCGCCGTGCGCAGCGCCCGCAACCAGGCAGCGACGTCCAGATGGGCGCGGATGACCTCGGCCTTGGTCGGCGGACCTGCGATGCGTGCGCCGATGCGCCCGTCGATGTCGGTCTCGTCGCATTCGGGCAGCGCCTGCAGGCCGGCGAGCAGCGCGCCCTCGCCGACATCTTGATCGACGAGCACATCGATCACGCCGCCCGGCTGCGCCACCAGCAATGTGGGCGCCGACGCGGTCAACAACCGATGGAAGCGCGCCGCCGCCAGCCGTTTGAGGCACGGCTGCGCCGCAGCCAGCGCCTCGGGCGGAACGCCCAGCACCGAGGCGACCGTCTCGGGCGGGTCGCTGAGACTCGCCGATTGCAGCGCGCCGAAGTAATCGCCCAGCGAACGGGCCGGTGGCCCGGGCGCCTCGCCGGCGAGGCGGACGTGCAGAAAGGCCGCCGGCAGGGGGTTGTCATTGAGCCAGGCGTTGATCTGCAGCGGCGCGAACGTATCGGCCGTGTCGGGCGGCGCCGCGCGCAGATCCTCGGTCAGCAACCGGGTCGCGTCGTCGGCCGCGCGCAGCAGCGCCAGCTCCGGTTCGAGGCGCGCGGCAAACCACACCGGCCGCGACCCGTCGAGGCCCACGGCCTCCATCCACCGGTCGCCATCCATCAACAACGAGAGCGGACTGCCGAGCCGCGTCAGCGCCTTGGTGAGCGCATGGGGGCGCGCCACACCGACGATCGGCGCGCCAAAAGGCAGCGCATCGCCATGATCGGGCGCGCCGGGCAGCGCCGGCGGGGCCGTGGGGCGTCCGGCGCATCCAAGGGCAAAAGCGGCGAGCAGCGCGGCGATCGGATGCAGGGGTCTCACGGCGTCCGAAGTTAGCCCGGATGCGCCCGGCGGCCAAATGCGGCGCGCCGATGGGGTTGACGCCGCGATCGAACAGTGCGAAAGGCCACGCCGCGCCCGGGAGAGTTCAATGGCCGAGAAGCTTTACATCAGCGCCGAGGGATACCGACGCCTCGCCGACGAGCTGCACACGCTCATGACCGTCGAGCGACCGAAGGTGGTCAATACGGTCGCCGCCGCCGCCGCCGAGGGCGACCGCAGCGAAAACGCCGAGTACATCTACGGCAAGAAGCGGCTGCGCCAGATCGACCGCCGCGTCGAGTTCCTCACCCGACATCTCGACCGCCTCGAAGTCGCCGCCCCGCCGACCGCGACCGACCGTGTCCGCTTCCTGTCGTACGTCGAGATCGAGAACCAGGACGGCGAAGAGAAGTGCTATCGCATCGTGGGCGCCGACGAGACCGACGCCAAAGCGGGCTGGATCTCATGGAAGTCGCCCGTCGGCAGCGCGCTGCTCGGCAAGCGCCTCGACGACGAGGTGCGCGTGCGCACGCCAGGCGGGTTTGTCGAGCTGACCATCGTCGGCATCCACGCCCGTCGACCCTGACCAAGCGGTCACGTCAGCCGCAACAGGCGTCGCTTGACCACATCATGCAACGCCCGCGGATCAAGCGCGGGGTCCAGCGTCCAGTCGAAGTCAT
>JAGQJJ010001130.1 GCA_020430675.1 Myxococcales bacterium | reverse complement strand
CATCGGCTGTGTTTCTCACCGCTCGGCGTAGCGCTGCTACGCCTTCGGGTTCGCGCCTTGCCGCTGTCGGCGCCTCGCCCGGCTCGCGACGGGTACTTTCCCTGGGTGCTGCCAGCCTACCAGCCGATGCCGACGTGCAGGCCGAGCTCGATCGGCCTCAACGTGTCGGTGGCGCGCGCCGTGCCCTGTGTCTCCAGCGGTTGCGGGTCGATGCCCGACGCCTGCCAGCCGATCTCGAGGTCGATGAAGCCGCGGGTGGGGGCGTCGCGGCCGATGAGATATCCCGCCGAGGCCGCCAGCGCGACCGACGCGGCGCTCTCGCCCTCCGAGAAGACGACGCCGGGTCGGGCCGCGAGGCCGGCGAAGGGCGCGTTGGCGCCTTCGGTGAAAAACGCGCCGCCGCCGAGGCGCAGATAGGTGCTGCCATAGCCGAAGGCGTCTTCGCCCCCGACCGGCAGGGCCATGCCGGCGCCGAGCCACGCGAACCAACGTCGGCCGGTCAGCCAACCGTCGAAGTGCAGCGCGACCTGGGGTTCGAGGTCGATGTTGGGGGCGAAGGGCAGCACGAGCCCGGTCCGCAGGCCGGTGATCCACTCGATGGCGGGTGGGGTTGAGGCCGACGCTTTGTTGCTCTCGCGCCATACGGTCTTGACCAGGTGGGCAAATGGGGGGTCGTCGAGGTCGAGCACCGGCTCGCGGGCGCGGGCGAGCACCACGCCGTCATGATCCATCAGCGTCAGGCCGACCGCCTGCCCGTCGGCCACCGAGACGAGATGCGCCACGAAACAATGGCTGGCGCCGAGCAGATGCACCGCCGCCGCGACGTCGCCGCCGGTCTTGCGCAGCGCCAACGCGCTGCGATCGGGACCGGCCACCGCGTCGACGTGGGTGCCTTCGACGACCGCCGCCACCAGGGCGGTTTCGAGCGCCGCGCGCTGTTCGGCGGGCACCGCGCCGTCGATGGGCCAGACGGCCAGCGTCGCCCGCGCCGTGGTGGCCCCGGCGAGCAGCAGAGCCACCACCACCGCCATCCGCGTCATCGCGCGGTGCCCGGCGTCAGCGTGAACCAGAACGTTGCGCCCTCGCCCTCGACGGTCTCGGCCCAGAGCCGGCCGCCGTGCCGTTCGACGGCGCAGCTCGCCAGCGCGAGGCCCATGCCCAGACCGGGGAACTCGTCGGGCGTGTGATAGCGGGTGAAGGCCTGAAAGATGCGGTCGCCAAAGGCGGGATCGAAGCCGACCCCGTCGTCGCGCACAAAAAAGGCGCCGTCGCGTTGGCCGACCTCGACGTTCGCCGGGTCACGGCAGGCGCTGAACTTGATCGCGTTGTCGATCAGGGCGCGCAGCGCGGCGTTGAGCAGCAGCGGATCGCCGGTGGTCCAGAGGCCGGGCGCGATCGACCAATCGATGCGACGCTCGGGGCAGGCCCGTGCGCATTCGGTGCAGGCCAGTTGGGCCAGCGGTGCCAGGTCGAGCGGCGCGGGCGCGAAGGGCCGACGGATGAGCTGGCTGAGCGTGAGCAGGGCTTCGATGCGTTCGGCGAGGCGCTCGCCGGCGGCGTGGATGCGGGCCAGGTAGAACGTCGCGTCCTCGTCGAGCGCGTCGCCGAAGTCTTCGGCCAACGCGGTCGCGAAGCCGTCGAGCGCGCGCAGCGGTTCGCGCAGGTCGTGGGAGGCGGCGCGCCCGAAGG
>JAGQJJ010001129.1 GCA_020430675.1 Myxococcales bacterium | reverse complement strand
TCGAAGGGCAGCACCGACACGAGCTGCGGGCGGCCTTCGGTCAGCGTGCCGGTCTTGTCGACGACCAGCGTGTCGACCTTCTCCAGCACTTCGAGCGCCTCGGCGTTTTTGATGAGCACCCCGGCGGCGGCGCCGCGGCCGGTGCCGACCATGATCGACATCGGCGTGGCGAGACCCAGGGCGCACGGACAGGCGATGATCAGCACCGCGACGGCGTTGACCAGCGCGTAGGTGAAGGCGGGTTCGGGGCCGACGAGCAGCCAGATGACAAAGCTGGCGACAGCGACGAGCACCACCGCGGGCACGAACCAGGCGGCGACGATGTCGGCCAGCCGCTGGATGGGCGCGCGGCTGCGCTGCGCCTCGCTGACCATGCGCACGATCTGGGCGAGCAGCGTGTCGGCGCCGACGCGCTCGGCGCGCATCACAAAGCCGCCGGTGCCGTTGACGGTGGCGCCGGTGACGCGGTCGCCGGGGCGCTTGGCGACCGGCACCGGCTCGCCAGTGACCATCGACTCGTCGACGTTGCTCGCGCCCTCTTCCACCACGCCGTCGACGGGCACCTTCTCGCCCGGCCGCACCCGCAGGCGGTCGCCGGGGTGCACGTCGGCGAGCGGCACGTCGGCTTCGGTGCCATCAGGGCGCACCACGCGCGCGGTCTTGGGCGCGAGGCCGAGCAGCGCCTTGATCGCGATCGACGTCTGGCTGCGCGCCCGCAGCTCGAGCACCTGGCCCAGCAAGACCAGCGCGGTGATGACCGCCGCCGCCTCGAAATAGACGGCAACCTCGCCGCCATGGGTGCGAAATGATTCGGGAAACAGCCCCGGCAGCAGCGTGGCGATCACGCTGTAGCCATAAGCCGCGCCGGTGCCAAGCGCGATCAGCGTGAACATGTTGAAGTGGCGGCTGCGAATCGAGGCCACGCCGCGCTCGAAAAACGGCCAGCCGCCCCAGAGCACGACCGGGGTGGCCAGGGCAAACTGGAGCCAGGTCAGCAGGCGCGGTGAAACGGCGTGCTGCAATGGCTGGCCCGGGATCATCTCGGACATGGCGATGGCAAAGACCGGCAGCGCCAGCAGCGTGCTCACAAAGAAACGCCGCGTCATGTCGGCCAGCTCGGGGTTCGTCGCCTCGGCCGCGTCGAGCGTGATGGTGCGCGGTTCGAGCGCCATGCCGCATTTGGGGCAGCTTCCCGGGCCGTCCTGCACGACCTCGGGGTGCATCGGGCAGGTGTACTCGACGCGCTCGCCGGGCGCCGCCACCGGCGTGGGGGATGGCTCGGCCGCGCCCAGGAAGCGGTCCGGGTCGGCGCGAAACTTCTCGCGGCACCCGTCGCTGCAGAAGACGAAGGTCTGGCCGCCGTGCGCGTGGGTCAACGTGTGCGGGCCGAGCTTGACCTGCATGCCGCAGACCGGGTCGGTCGCCCCGTCGGCGGCCTGCGGATGATGATGATGATGGCAGTGCCCGTGGGTCTGCGCGTCATGCGCGTCGTGGGTCATGGCGACCTCCTGTCTGCGTTGGGCGGGCTCTGTTCGGGCCGCGCTGGTCTTTTGGGGACGCAGACGCCCCAAGGCCGACCCCCATTACACCTGATCGGCCGCAAAAACGCGGAGGCTAGATGACCCGGACGAGAATGACGATACGGTGGCGGCGCGCCGGGGGCGTCGAGGCCAAGGCGCGACGACGAAG
>JAGQJJ010001128.1 GCA_020430675.1 Myxococcales bacterium | reverse complement strand
GACCTGCGCGTATGGGAGCGTGGCGCCGGCCCAACGCTCGCGTGCGGGACGGGCGCCTGCGCGACGGCGGCGGCGGCGTGGATCGAGGGGCTGGCGACCGAAGCGCCGCTGCACATCCGACTGCCCGGTGGCAGTCTGCGCATTGAAGGCACCGCCGCCGCCCCGCATATGCGCGGGCCGGCGCGGCATGTCTTCAGCGGAGAGTGGGTGGGGTGAAGCCCGCGCTCAGCGGTGCTTCTTGACCGCCTTGTTCAGCATCACCAGGCCGCCGTTGGGGCCGGGCACGCCGCCACGCAGCAAGACCATGCCCTCATCGGCGAGCACCTCAACGACCTGAACGTTCTGGACGGTGGTGCGGCGATTGCCGTGCTGGCCCGGCATCTTCCGGTTCTTGAAGACGCGCGCCGGGTAGGTGTTCGACGAGATGGCGCCACCGTGGCGGAAGTACTCGTGCACACCGTGGCTGGCCTTGGTGCCGCGGAAGTTGTGGCGCTTCATGACGCCAGTGAAGCCGCGCCCCTTGCTGGTGCCGATCACATCGACCACCTCGCCCGCGCGAACCACGGCCGACGACTCGACCGAGGCGCCGATCTCGAAGCCGGCCAGCGTGTCCGCATCAACGCGGAACTCGCGGATATGGCGCTTGACGAACTGCGCGCCCTCGCGATCTTCGATCAGCCCCTGCTTCTTGAAGAAGCCGAGCAGCGGCTTGTTGGCCCGGCGAATCGGGCGCTCGCCGAAGCCCAGAACCAGCGCGGTGTAGCCATCGCGCTCTTCGGTGCGCTTGTCGAGCACCACATTGCCCGCGGTGCGGATGACCGTCACCGGAATCTGCTGACCGTCAGCGTTGTACACCGCGGTCATGCCGACCTTCTGGCCGAGAATGCCCTGCATGATGAACCTCCATCGGTTGCTGTTTGCATCGGTGGGTCGTGAGCGGTCCGCCGTGGCGGACATCATCCCGATGCGGCGCGCGAGTATTAAGCAGCAGGTCCAACCTGTCAAGGGTTCGCGCTGCCCCTGTCGCGGTGTGGCTGCGGACGCGCCGACACCTTGATGCGGCGACGGAGCCGCAGTCGCCGCATCTTCGAGCGTAGGGCCAGCGGCGGCACGGACCAACGAAGGGGTCGACGGCGCCGCTCACCGCGCTCAGATGCGGGTGAATGGGCGGATCAAGAGGATGACAGCGCGTTGGGTGCCAGCCCGGTGCTGGCCGGGGGCATTACAGACCGAACGGGATCTGGATGCGCATCGGGTCGCCGCGGAACTGCGGGAACCGGAAGGTGCGGACCTTGCCTTCGACGCACGAGCCCACCGGCGTACCGGCAAACTTGGCGGTGGTGGTCTTGGCGCTGCTCACCGCGCCGTCGCGGCCGATCACCATCTCGACCATGACATTGCCCGAGGCGTCGCCTTCTTTGCAGGTCTGAATCGAGCGCGCGTTGCGCTTGACGACCGTCAGGATCTGCTGCCGCGTCAACTTCTCCGGCAGGAGCGGATCGCCACCTGCGGGCGCTGCCGCGACGGGCGCCGCCGCGGGGCGCGCGCCGCCCGAGTTGCTGCCCGAGCCGTTCAGCGCACCGAGCAGGTCATCCACTTCGCTCGACTTCTCGCGCGGGCGCGCCCGAGGCGCGGGCGACGAGGGCGCGGGCGAACGCCGCGCGCGCGGCGCCGGCTCTTGCGGTTCCGGGGCAG
>JAGQJJ010001127.1 GCA_020430675.1 Myxococcales bacterium | reverse complement strand
CGCTGTGTTTGTTGAAAAGCTGGTCGACCTGGCCCTTGACCGCCTGCCGCTGGTGGATGCGATCGAGCACCAGATAGGGCGCGGGGCGCTGCTCGCGGTCGTCGGCGGTCGCGTGCCATTGCCCGAAGGCGGTGAAGACGCGGGGCGGGCGCTCGGTGACTTCATGGGCGGCGGTGACCGGATCGAGGGCGTCGAGCGCCACGCGCCGCAGCCAGCCCACGGCGGCGTCCAAGTCGGGCAGGCAGACGACGGCGCCGACATGCGGGACCAGCTCGCGGGCCCTCTCGGCGCCCGCGCCCACGGCGCAGACCGCCACCGGCGGCGCGTCGTGCAGGGCGCCCAGGCACTCGGGCGTCGGCGGGTCGGTGAGCACGACCAGATGCGGTTCCATCGCGTCGAGTCGATGGCGAAGCTGCCCGGCGTCGGTGACGCCGTCGAGCAACGCCGGCAGCGTGTAGCGATGGCTGAACAGCCCCAAAGCGCCCCGAAGCTGTCGCATGACCTGGGGCTGCGTCTGCGCCAGCACCAGGATGCGCGGCGGGCGCGGCAGTCGCCGTGTGCTTCGATGCGCCGCGTCGGGGGTGACCTCGATGGTCCACGGCGTATGGGCGCGGGCGAGCGTGGTGCCGTCGAAGGCGATGGTGCTCCAGTCGAGCGCAGCGAGTTGGGGATCGGGGGTCGCCACCCGCAGCCGCACCGCCGACGCCAACGGCGACGCCGGGCGGTCCATGCTGCGCAGGACGCCGCCCGCGCCGTGCGGGGCCTGGCTGCCGTCGGGCACGGGGAAGAGCGCGCCGAAGAGATCGGCGCCCGGTCGGAAGTCATCAGGCGACACGCGCAAGGCGCCGAGCGGCAGCCGATGGCCGCCCTGCCACCACGAGACATTGATGCCACCTTGTTGCCGGTCGAGCGCGACGGTCAGCTCATGGGATCGCGTCGTCTGCCCGCTGGCCATCGGGCTGTCAAGACCCAGGTTGTCGGCGTCGCGCAGGCGCGCCCGGGTGATGGCATGATAGGCCCGCGCGATGCGTTCGGCGCCGCGGTCGAAGTCGACCATGCGATAGGCATCCCAAAGATACTCGGCGAGATGGTCGGGGCCCCCCGCAACGACTTCACGGCCGTCGAGGAAGATTAAGGCCGCCCACACCGCGTCGGCCGGGTTTGCAGCGTCGGGCACATGCCATCGCAGCGCCTCTCGGGCGCCCCGCCACAGCAGGCGGTGCCGCTCTGGCTCGGCCAGCCCGAGTTTCAGGAACGTGTCGACCAGGTCGTGGGATTGTTCGCTCGTCAATCGGTTCATCGGGACCTCCTGCGCCGCCATTGAGCCATCGCTGGGGCCCGGATGCAAGGCGCGTCAGCGCGGGAAGGTGGCGCGCCACATCTCGCTGAGCACCTGGGTCACGTCGGGTGGCATCGGCGCGCGGAAGCGTTCGACCGGGTGGTCGAGGGTGCCATCGGATGCCACATGGGCGCGCACGCCCCAGAGCGCGCGATCGGGCGTCTGGGCGAAGCCATAGCGGAAGTCATGCAGCTCGACGGTGGTGCCGGCGTGGTCGGGGCTGGTGATGGCGACCAGTTGGTCCATCGCAAACCATTGAAACAACTTCGCGTGGGGGTCGGCCATCACCGCCTGCACCGCGGGGTCATGGGCGCGTTGCTGGGGCGTCCAGGCGATGGGGCGCGGGGTCCACATCGAGA
>JAGQJJ010001126.1 GCA_020430675.1 Myxococcales bacterium | reverse complement strand
CCCCGGCGCGCGCCAAGCCCGAGGGCGAGGCGTTCTCGCCGGGCGAGACCGACGTGGCGGGCGCTCGGGTGAACGTCACCTCACGCGAGGCCTTCGAGTTCTTCGCCGGCGTCGTCGATGTGCGCCCCGGCGATACCGAGCTGGTCGTGACGTGGGATGTGCGCGACTGGCTGCGCGAGGTGCTCTCCGAACCGCTGGGCCTGCGCGCGGTGGAAACCAGTGAACCGGCACCGCTCGATGGCTTCGCCGACCTCGCCGACGCCTTCAACCTGATCACCTACTGACGATCCCGGCGCGATCGCGCCGCCACGGTTCTTCAACGCCCCTCTCCCAATGTCCTGTCCGCGCGCGCCATTGCGCGTCAGCGTGCGCCGATTAACCCCCGCAGCATGGCATCTTGGCCGATTGGGCTGGCTTTCTTGCCCACTCGACGTTCCGTCCAGGCATGCCCGAGATTGCCGTCCGGCAGGCCCCCGAACGGGGGCCTCCTGCCAAAATCGAAGCGCAGACTCCCATAACTCAAGCCAGTGCGGTGATCTGCCTACAGGGGCTCCTGACATATTTTCAACATCCGCGGGCATGTTATCGTGCTTTGAACGGTTATACATCTTGAGAGTTTGCTGTCGGGCCGAGGCCCGCCACCCAGGAGTCGCACCATGCTTCGTTCCATCCTCCGCGCCTTCATCGCCCTGCCCCTCCTGCTGGCACTGACCGGTCCCCCGGCCCTCGCTGGACCACGCGATGACCTCGCGCGGTATCAGGCCCTGCTCGACGACTGGAAGAGCCAGGATCAGGCCGACGCGGTCCGCCGCGACCTCATGGAGATGGAGCAGTGGATCGCGACCGCGTTTGACCACTGGCGCCATGGCCGGCTGACCGACATCCCCCCGGTCTTTGAGCTGCTCGAAGCCCAGACGCGCTTGATCCAGGCCCGCATGACCACCGCGCGGTCGGAAGACGCCCGCACGCGCAGCGAGCGTGCGTTGGCCGAGGTCGAGCGCCGCATCGGCGCCGAACGGACCGAGATCGCGTCGCTGCGTCGGCAGCGCGCGGTGGCGATGGAAGGAGAATGAGATGCTCGCCCATGCCCGCGCCGCAAACGTGCGCGAGCGTGCCCGCGACGCATCGCGCTCCTGGCTGACCGGCGCCACGCGCTGCGCGCTTCTGGTCGGTGTCTTTGCCCTCGGCTGCGGGTCCGGCCCGCCGCCTTCACCCGATATGCGCGCCTTCTCGGCCCAACGCACCGGCCCTGAGGCCGACGCGGTCGCCGCCGAGTACCCGCTGCTTGCCGAAGCCGCCGACGCCGCCATGCGGCGCGCGCAAGAGGCCCACGCCGACGGCGACGTGGCCGAGCGCGTGCGGCAGGTCCGCCTCGCCGACATCTACTGGCGCACCGCGGTCGCCCAGCACAGCCAGATCGGGGTCGACGCCGACCGCTCGCGCGTCGACGCCGATCTGCGCGCCGCCAAGGCCGAGCTGGCCGAGCTGATCGCCGAGCGCGAGAAGCTCGCCGCCGAGGTGGCCCACAGCGACGCGGCCAACCCAAGCACTACGCCGCTGCCCGTCGTCCGGGTGGCGCCGGCGGCCCAACCGATCGACGCCCTCGCAGGGGCCTTGCTGCCGCTCGGCCCGCCCATCATCATGGAGGGCGAGGTCACGATGAGCTTCAACGCCCTCTTCGACAAAGGCCAGACCGCGC
>JAGQJJ010001125.1 GCA_020430675.1 Myxococcales bacterium | reverse complement strand
TCTTCGCGCTGGGCGGCGACAGCCTGCTGACGCTGCGGGTGGTGGCCGAGGCGCGGCGGCGCGTGGACCTGCACTTGCAGGTGCGCGACGTCTTCCTGCACCCGACGGTCGCCCGATTGGCGGCGGCGGTGCGCGGGCGCGGGGTCGAGGCGGCCATTCCGGCGCTGCCGCGCGACGGCCGGGCGCTGCCGGCCAGCTTCGGCCAGGCGCGGCTGTGGGTGCTCGAACAGCTCAGCCCAGGCAGCGCGCGGTACAACATGGCGGGCGCGTTCCGGCTCGATGGGCCGGTCGATCCGAAGACGCTGGCGGCGGCGCTGGATCGCGTCGCCTGGCGGCACGCGGCGCTGCGCACGACCTTCGAGGAGGTCGACGGCGCCTTGGTGCAGGTGGAGCACCCGGCCGGCCCCGTGCTCGAAGTCACGGCGGTCGATGAAGCCGACCTCGATGCCACCATTCGCAACTTCGCGCGCCGGCCCTTCGACCTGCACAGCGGCCCCCTGGCCCGCGTGGCGCTGCTGCAGCTCGGGCCAAACCAGCACGCGCTGCTGGTCAACCTGCACCACGCGGTGGCCGATGGCTGGTCGCTGGCCATCCTGGTGCGTGACCTGGGCGCGGCGTTCCAGGCGCTGCCCCTGCCCGCGCCGCGCTTGCAATACGCCGACTTCGCCGCGTGGCAGCGCGACGTGCTCTCGGGCCCACGGCTCGAACGCGAGCTGGACGGGTGGCGCGACGCGCTGGCGGGCATCGAGCCGCTGCCGCTGGCCACCGATCGGCCGCGCCCGCCGGTCTTCGACGAGGCCGGCGACGAGGTGCCCTTTGCCGTCGACGCGGCGACGACGGAGGCCCTGGCCGGGCTGGGCCGCGCCCATGACGCCAGCCTCTTCATGGTGCTGCTCGCCGCCTTCGACCTGCTGCTGAGCCGCCACGCCGGCGACTGCGACGACGTGGTCGTGGGTGCGCCGGTGGCCGGTCGCACGCACCCCGACACCGCCGAGCTGGTCGGCTTCTTTGTCAATACGCTTGCCCTGCGCGGCGACCTGCGCGGCGACCCCACCTGGATCGAGTTGCTGGCGCGCGTCCGCGAGACCTGCCGCGCCGCGTTTGCCCATCAGGACGCGCCCTTCGAGCGCGTGGTCGACGCGCTGGCCGTGCCGCGCGACCTGAGCCGCGCGCCGGTCTTCCAGGTGCTGTTTGTCTTCCAGAGCCAGGGCGAGGCCGTGCCGGCCTTTGGGGATGACGTGCGCGTGACGCCGCTGCCGGCGAGCACCGGCACCACCAAGGTCGACCTGCGCCTTGAGCTGGTGGTCGGCGCCGAGGGTCTGCGCGGCCGCCTGGGCTATGCCACCGCGCTGTTCGACCGGGGGACCATCGAGGCGCTCGCCGAGCGATTGGGCACTCTGTTGCGCGCCGTGGTGGCGCAGCCTGAGGCGCGGCTCTCGGCGCTGCCGCTCTGGACGGCGGATGAGCTGCGCGCCGTCGAGCGTTTTGAGGTCGGGCCGGCCGCCGACGAGCCGGCGTTGTCGGCGCTGCTGGAGGGCGGCGATCCCGAGGCCATCGCGGTCATCAGTGGCGGCGAGACGCTCACCTACGCCCAGCTCGACGCTGAGGCCGCTGCGGTTGCCGATCGGCTGTTGGCGTTGGGCATCGGTCCCGAGGCCCGCGTGGGCATCTGCGCGCGCCGGGGGCCACGCCTGATCGC
>JAGQJJ010000111.1 GCA_020430675.1 Myxococcales bacterium | reverse complement strand
GAAGGCGTGACCCTCACCGAGGGCAGCGCCCTGGCCTACGACGCCCTCAAGGTACTCAAACTGCCGACCGGCTATCTGCTCTACGACGGCGGCGCGAATGAGCAACTTGCCAAGAGCAACCGTCTCGCACGCACTCTGCTTGGCCTGGCCCTGTTCCTGGTATTCGTGGTCATGGCGGTGCAATACGAGTCGATTCGCAACCCCCTGGTGATCATGACCAGCGTGCCGTTCTGCACCATCGGCGTTGCCCTCGGCCTGGAGGCCTACACCATGCCGATCTCGATGCCTGTGTGGCTGGGTCTGATCCTGCTCGCCGGCATCGTGGTCAACAACGCCATCGTGCTCGTCGACTACGCGCGCCAATTGCAGCTTCGGGGCCATCCGGTCGACGAGGCGCTGGTCATCGCCGGCCAGACGCGCCTGCGGCCCATCCTGATGACCACCCTGACCACCGTGCTCGGCCTTTTGCCCATGGCCTTCGGCGGCGGCGACGGCGCCGAGCTGCGCCGCCCCATCGCGCTCACCCTCATCGCCGGCCTGGTCTTCTCCACCGGCCTGACGCTGGTGGTCATCCCCGTGCTCTACCGCTGGCTGGTCGGTGAACCGAAGCAGAAAGGGCGGCTAGCCGAAGAGGGATGAGCGTGCTACATGGGACGGGCGTCGCCGACAGAGAGGGAGCGCGCCGGTGAATTCGTCCTCTGCCAACGCCTCGGCCGAGCTGCTGCAGCGGGGCTACACGCTGCTCGGCAAGATTCACAAGAGCGAGAGCGCGGTCGTCTACGACGCCGAGCACGGCGCCACCAAGCGCCGCGTCGCGATCAAGCTCACGCTGCTCAGCGCGCCCGACGCGCAGCGCAATGCCGGGCGGCTGCTGACCGCCTGGAACGTCGGCCGCGGCCTGCGCCACCCGCATATCGTCAACGCGCTCGACGGCGGCCGCCTGAGCGACGGTCGCGCCTGGCTGGTGATGGAGCGCCTGCGCGGCCGCGACCTGGGCCTGGAGCTGCACGAGGTCGGCCGCCTCGCCCCGGCCCGTGCGGTGCACATCGTGCGCCAGGTCTGCGACGCCCTGCAGGTGCTGCATCGCCGCGGCGCCGTGCACCGCGCCATCGAGCCGCATAACATCTTCCTTTGCAGCGCCGGCCACTTCGCCGACCACATCAAGCTCATCGACCTGGGCCTGCTCTCGGTCGGCGAAGATGACCCCCATCGCATGCACAGCCCCACCGGGCCCATCTCGCTGGGCACGCCGCTCTATCGCGCCCCCGAGATCGCGCGCGGCGAGCGCGCCGGGCCGGCCGCCGACCTGTACTCGGTGGGCGCGGTGCTCTACCACCTGCTCGCTGGCGAGCCGCCCTTCCAGCACGACAACCCGCTGCTGCTCATCGCGATGCACGCCAAGGAGCCGGTGCCGCTGCTGCCCGCCGACCTGGCCTTGCCGCGCGAGCTGGTGCAGCTCGTCTACCGCCTGCTCGACAAAGAGCCCGCCGCGCGCCCGAGCGATGCCGGCGGGGTCATGCGGGCGCTCGACCATTGCCTCGCCCAGATCCCCGGCCGGGCGCCGGTCGACACCGGCCATGACCCGGCGCTGCCCCGCGTGCCGCCCGCGGGCGTGACCTCGGAGTGGCATCGCTTCGCCGACGCCCTGCGCCGCGCGGTGCGCCTGGGCTGGCCGCAGCTTCGCGAGGCGCCGCAGCCGTTGACCGACGCGCTCGCCTGGGTCACCGGCGCGCGCTCGGCGCTCGACGAGAAAGCCAGCCACGCCGAGCGCGAGCGGCAGATGGCCGACGAGCGCGCCCGACGGCGCATCGAAGACCGCACGCGCTTCGAGCAGCGCATCGAAGCGCTCGACGGCGCGCTCGAAGAGGCCCGCAGCAGCCGGCGCATCGCCGAGCATCGCGTCTATGGCGGCGTGCGCGCGCGCGAGGGCGTCGACCAGCAATACCGCAAGGTGCTGCGCACGCTTGAGATCGCCGTCTCGGGCGGTCCGGGCCCCATCAGCTCGCGCGACGTCAACCCGCATATCGGCTCGCTGCGCGACCTGCTGGCGCGGCGCAACAACATCGAGGTCAAGGTGCGCGCCGCCCGCGACGCCGAGCGCACCACCGCCGAGCAGGTCGCGCTGCTGCTCGCCGAGCGCCTCGAAGTGCAGCGCACGCTCGCCGACATCGAGCTCGAAGAGCAGGACGAAGGCACCCGCGCCGAGATGCTCGCCGACCGCAGCGCCGACGAGGTGCTCGCCGCGCAGCGCGCCTACGAGAACGCCTGCGTGCACCTCTACCAGCGCTGCATCGAGCTGATCTTTGAAGCCGGGCGTTAGTCCATGAGGCGCAAACTGCTCATCGGGGTGGGCGTGCTGCTACTCACGATGGCAGCCGCCGCGCTCTATGCGCTGGGCGCGCGCGACGTGCCCGCGACCTCGCGCCATGCCATCGACCTCGACGCCTGGCGCGCCCTGGCGGCGGCCATGCCGGGCGACCCGCCGGTGCGCATCCGACACATCGAGGTGCACCGGCAAGAGATGCCCAAAGGCATCGTCGCCGCCAGCGAACCATTCGGCCAGCATTATGACATTCATGCCTATGCCATCCAGGTCGTCTATGCCGATGGCACGACAGGCATCATCGATGCCATCAATGATGAAGCCTCGCAGCTCGAAGGCGGCCAGAACCCGCGGTATTTCCCCGAGGCTTTCGACGCCATGCAGACCGCGCTGCGCAAGGCGCGCTGGATCGTCTGCACCCACGAGCACTTCGATCACATCAACGGCGTCGCCAATTCGCCCTACTTCGACGAGATCATCGACAAGACGGTGCTCACCAAAGCCCAGCTTGAGTCACCCATCAAGCTGACCGGCATCACCGATGCCATGCGCGCCCGGGTCAAACCCTGGCCGCACGAAGACGCCGCCCCGCTCGCGCCCGGCGTGGTGCTCATCCCGGCGCCCAGCCATACGCCCGGCAGTCAGCTTGTCTACGTGCGCCTCGCCGACGGCGCCGAGTACCTCTTCGTGGGCGATATCGCCTGGAATCTCGCCAATATCCGCCGCCCGACGATGCACCCGCGCGCCGTCGAGTGGGCGTTGGAAGAAGACTACGCCGAAGACACCGCGCACTGGCTGCGCGCCTTCCACGATCTGGCCGAGAGCCACCCGAAGGTGCACCAGATCGTCGCGCATGACGGTGAAGTCATGGCCGCCCTCGTCGCGGAGGGTGCCATCGAGATGGGACTCGAATAGAAAGACTGCCGGCCCTCACGGCCGCGAGAGCTGAACCATCACCAGGCACATCTCGGCCTCGGTGCCATCGCCCCAGTTCACGTCGAAGGGCGTCGGTTCGAGGCCCGCCGCTCGGCGGTGAGTCTCCGAGTTGTCCCAGACGCACCGCACGGTGAAATTGTCGCCGGGGTTGATCAAAAGCGGCTCGCTCAGCGTGTAATTGCGCTGCCAGTCGAAGTCATACCGCGCCGCGTCGATGATCTGCTCCGTTGTTCCATCCGCGCGCTCAAGGGTCAACTCAAGGCGCCGACCGAGCTTGTGCATATGCGGCATGACCGTCTGGAGCAAGAGCGGCCCTTGCCAGTCGACATCATCGCACACCGACGGCCCGAAGCTCGTGGCCGGATTCATCGTGTACTGCTTCTCGATCACCGCTTCCCCCGCGGGCAGCACCAGCGAAGTCGGCGTGAAGTACCAGTTCAGGTCGATGAGGGGCACGACGCAGGCCGGGCGATCGACCACCGGCTCGGTATCAAAAGAGATCGCCGTGCGATCGGGCACGCCCGAATCGCTGAGGCCATAGTAGTGCATCTGCACGACCACCCGGCTGCCCGGCTCGGCGCGAATCCCCACGCCGGGCCGCATGCCTTGATCGCTCATGCCCGGCGCCCAGGCGGCGACGACCGCAGAGGGCGGCAGCTCGATGGCCGGCGTCGGCCCGAGCGTGCTCGGATAAGGCTGCCCGAAACACTTGTAGCCAGGGATGTCATCCTCGGCCTCATAGCCATCAAAGGCTTCGGCGCCAGCTGGCGGCACCAGGAAGGTAAGCACGTGGTGCACCGCCCCGGCGTTGTCCGGCGCGACCGCCATGCCGGTGACATAGGTGACCTCATCGCCGGGCCACTCATAGAGGAAGCAGCGGTACTCATCGCGCACGCCAGGCTGACCGGCATAGGGCGTATCGAGCTGGAACTGCACGTCCGACCCGCCAAACGGCAGCCCCGTGATGTCGATCGGCGTGCCGGGCGCCATGGGATCACCCTTCGGCGCGCCCGCCTCGGCCCACGCTTCGATCATCGCGATCTCATCTTCGTCGAGCGAGATATCACCCACAAATGGCACCCCGCTGACCGCGCCCCAAGGCGGCATGCTGCGCGCCATGAGCGCGGTGCGAATGAGCGGCAGGGTGTCCATCACCGCGTCGTAGTCGGTGAAGGCAAACGGCGCCACCGTCTGCGTCTCGCCGTGGCACCCATTGCAGTGGGCTTCGATCAGCGGCGCGATCTGGCCGTGCCAGGTCACCGCCTCGTCGGGCATCGGGCCTTCGGGCGTGGCCTCGTCGGCCACATCGTCTTCGCCACAAGCGGCAAGTCCCAGCGCCAGGGCCAGGGCCAGGCCGAGCATCATTTTGAACGAGCAGGTCGGTTTCATGCCCCCACCCTGCCCGATCATCGCCCTCGCCCGCCATCCGAAAATGGCCGCATGGCCCCGCGCGGCATGCCATGGCGCCAGGATCCCGGCGCTCGCCCGGGCTACCTGCGCCCACCATCGAGTGGCACGGCCGGCAGCTTCGCTTCGATGCACAGCGCCAGGTTCTTCACAAAGGGCGGCCGAATCATGCTGCCATGATCGCCGGCGATGGGCAGCACCTCGATGGGTCGCGCCAGCTCGGCCGCCCAACCCAGGTCGAACCCGGCCTCTTCGGTGCCCGACGCCCGCAGCACCACGACCGGCGCCCTGGGCGCACGAATGATCCACTGCCGAGCGCGCCGGTGGTTGGTGATCGCCGTCTCCATCAGCGCCCGCGCCCAGGCCTCCGCTGCGGGCTTGGACGCAGCCTGACCCTGGGCGATGGCATCGGCGAGCGCGGCGAGGCCGGCGTCGACATCGGAGACCTCGCGCCCGACCCCCATCTGCATCACCGATTCGCGAATCCAGTCGAGCTGATCGAACGCCGGTGGCGCATAGCGTGGCGTCCGACCATCGAGGCTGAGCACGACGTCGACAAGGCGCCCGCGCGCTTCCAGCTGCCGGGCCATCTCGACCGCGGCGATGGCACCGAAAGAGTAGCCGGCCAGTCGATGGCTCGACCGCGCGTCGGTGGCCGCGACCAGCTCCTCGACCCACCCCTCGACCAGCCCTTCGAGCGTGGCGGGGCTCGCCCGCCCCCGAAACACAGGATCGTCGAACGCCCACACCCCGAGCGTCGGCCGCAACGCCGCGATCAGATCGGTGAAGACCAGACTCGTGCCCCCCAACGGCGGCAAAAGGATGAGCGGCGGCTCGGCATCCGACGGCCGCAGGCGAGTGAGGCAGGGCTCCGATGCCCGGGTCGCGCCCGACACCGCCGCCGCCAGGCGCGCGATCGTCGGCGCGCGAAAGATGTGGTGCGGGCTGAGCTTGATGCCCGATTGCGCCGCCATGCCCGAGACGCGCACGGTCTGGAGGGAGTGACCGCCCAGCTCGAAGAAGTCATCGTGAACCCCGACCGCGCCGACGCCGAGCACCTCGGACCAGATGGCAGCCAGCGTCGTTTCGATCGCCGTGCGCGGGGCCACAAAACCCTCCGACAGCGCCTCGCGGTCCATCTGCGGCGCGGGCAACGCCGCGTGGTCGATCTTGCCGCTGGGTGTCATCGGCATGGCATCGAGCCAGACAAATGTCGATGGGATCATGTAATCGGGCAATGACTCGGCCAGATGATCGCGCAGCGCGGCCACCAGGATGGTCTGGCCCACCAGATAAGCCACCAGACGCGCGTCGCCCTCGTCACTGGCGCGCGCCACCACGACGCACTGGCGCACCGCCGGGAGGCGGCCGAGCGCCGCTTCGATCTCGCCCAGCTCGATGCGAAAGCCCCGGATCTTCACCTGGAAGTCGAGCCGCCCCAGGAACTCGAGGTTGCCATCGGCCCGCCAGCGCGCGCGGTCGCCGGTGCGGTACATCCGGCTGCCGGGCGGCCCGAACGGGTCGGGCACAAAGCGCTCAGCGGTGAGGCCGGGCCGGCCGAGGTAGCCCCGCGCCACGCCGACGCCCGCGATGTGCAGCTCGCCGGCGCCGCCCACCGGCGTCATCACCCAAGGCGCCGAGCCCGCCAGTACATGGACCTGATGGTGGGGGAACGCCCGGCCGATGGGCACCAGGCCGCGGCCTGACAGCGGTGCGCAAGTCCGTTGATTCCCCAAGCGCGCCGGACGCGGCGTCGCCGGCAAGGCCGAGAGCGGAGGCGATGCCAAAGCATCGTCGAGCATATCGAACACCGCTGGCGGCTTCGCGGACCAGCGCGACGGGATCAACGGCGCCGCGCACCGCTGTGACTCGACGCGATGACGGGTCACGGTCACCGTCGTCTCGGTCGGCCCATAGACATTGAACAGCGCGCGCCCTTTGCCGAAGCGCTCGGCAAGCTCAGGGGGGCACGCTTCGCCGCCGAGCGTCATGGACCGCACGGTGCCGAGCGCATCGACATCGAGCATGCCGAGCATCGCCGGGGTGACGATCATCACCTCGACCGCGTGGCGCCCGATCAGCCGGGTCAGCGCTGCCGGCGAACGGATCGTCTCGTCGTCGGCGAGCACGATCATGCCGCCGCGGATCAGAGGGGCAAACGTCTGCGGCGTGGCGGCGTCGAACAGGATGGTCGAGACATGAAGCACCGGCGTGCCAGGGCCGATGGCGAGCATCTCGGCGTACGCGGCGGTGACGTTTGCCACCCCGCGATGGGTCGCGACGACGCCCTTCGGTCGGCCCGTCGAGCCCGAGGTATAGATGACATAGGCGGCGTGATCGCCATGGACCGAGACCAGCGGCTCGACCCGCGCGCCGCCGTCGGGTGCCATCACTTCGATCCCATCGTTGACCCCGCGTCGGCCGCGCGCGATGACCCAACGCGCGCCCGAGTCGGCGAGCATGAAGCGGATGCGCTCTTCGGGCAGACCGGGTTCAAGTGGAACGTAGGCCCCACCGGCGGCCAACACGCCGAGCATCGCGACGATCATGTCGATCGACCGATCGAGGCAGACGCCGACCCGACTCTCAAGGCCCACGCCCGTGGCTCGAAGGCGCGACGCCAGGTGGCAGGCGCGGTCGAACAGCGCGGCGTAGGTCACCGCGTCGTGCCCGCAGACGACGGCGATGGCATCGGGCGTCCGTTGCACCTGCTCGGCGAACAATTGGGGGAGGCAGACCTCGCCGTCGAACGCGCGGGCCGTGTCATTCCACTCATCGAGCAGCGCCCGCTCGGCATCGGAGATCAACGTGATCGCCGACAGCCGCTGCGTTGGCGCCGCGACCATGGCCGCCAACGCCATGCGCAGGTGCGCGCCGAGGCGCTCGACGGTCGCCCGCTCGAAGAGGTCGGCGCAGTATTCGATCCGGGCCGCCAAACCACCGGCCGTCGGCGTCAGGCTCAGCGTCAGATCAAACTGCGCCGCGTCGCTGTCGTCCTCGAAGGGCTCGGCGACGAGCGGACCGAAGTCCGGCGCGTCGAGCGGCGCGTTCTGCAGCACCAGCATCACGTCAAAGAGCGGCGTTCGACGCGCGTCTCTGGTCACTCCCAGCGCGTCGACCACCTTGTCGAATGGCACGTCCTGATGGGCGTAGGCATCGAGCGTCGTCCGCCGCACCCGCGCCAACAAGTCACCGACGGTCAGCGCGCCGGTCAGGCCGACCCGCAGCGCGAGGCTGTTGACGAAGAAGCCGACCATGCCCTCCAACTCGGCGCGGTTGCGGTTGGCGATGGCAGAGCCCACGACGAGGTCGTCCTGCCCGGAGAGACGCGAGAGCACCACCGACAGCCCGGCCAGCAAGACCATGAATGGGGTGACATCATGCGCCCGGCACAAGGCATCGATGCCATCGGTCAAGGTGGCATCGAGCGCCAGGGCCACGCTCGCGCCGCGGTGGCTGCGCACCGCCGGTCGCGGATGGTCAGTTGGCAGGTCGAGCGCCGGTGCTTCGGCCAGGTTCGCCTGCCAGTATGCCAACTGCCGCCGCAAGACCTCGTCGGCCAGCCAGCGTCGCTGCCAGACCGCAAAGTCGGCGTAGTCGAGGGCCGGCGGCGGCAACGACGGCCGCCCGCCCGCAGCAAACGCGGCATAGGCATGGGACAGCTCGCGCAGCGCCACCCCGATCGACCAGCCGTCCAAGGCGATGTGGTGCACGTTGATCAGCAAGGCATGGGTCGCATCGTCGAGCCGCCAGAGGTGCACGCGGGCGACCGGTCCGGCGATCGGATCGATCGGCCGCCGCGCCTCGGCCCGCACCCGCGCGCGCAGCGCGGCGGCGTCGGAGACCATCTCGGGGTCAACGGCATCGGTGGCGATCGAATCCATGAACGGGTCAGCACCCTCAGACCCGGCACCCTCCAACGTCACCTCAGTCGCCGACGCCTCATCCCCGGTGAACACCACCACCGCACCCGCGACGAGCGCGACCACCGCGACAAGCGCCACCGCCCACGTCACCGGATGACGCAACCAGCGACCGGACGGACCCGCGCCTCCGTCAGAGGACGCCGCCGGCGCCACCTCCGGACGGTCCAGGCGAGACGACGGAGTCGGCGCCGCAGAGGCACCCTCGAGCGCCACGTCGGCGGCGGGGGATGTCTCGACGGCCGAGGTCAGCCCCTCTCGCGGTCGCGTCCTTTCGGTCCACGCCTCGCCGTCCCAGTACCGGGCGAGGCGCTCATCGCCCTCGTCCGGATACCACCCCGCGACCGGCCCGCTCAAAATGTGTCTCCCGCCTTGTACTACCCGACTACCGCCGCCCTTTCACCACCGTAGCGACCC
>JAGQJJ010001124.1 GCA_020430675.1 Myxococcales bacterium | reverse complement strand
GGCGCCAGAGCGCAGATAACCGAGCACGACCCCGCGCAGAACCCCGGCTGCGCGCGAACTGAGGCCGTGCGGACGCGGACTGCGGGCGAAGTGCGTGGGGCGGGCGGTCACAGCCCGCGACTATAACGGCCGCAAAGCGCGCAGGTCAAGCGCAGAAACTATCATTCTTTTCAGCAGTTTAGACGGTGACAAGCGCGGTGATGACGCGATCGAGCAGCGCGCGTCCGCGCGGGGTGGCGCGCCATCGGTCGGGCGCGATGGTCAGCAGGCCGTCGGCAGCGAGGCGGCGCGCGTTGGCGCCAAAACGCGCGGCGAGCGCGGCGTCGATCGGCAGGCCCGCGTCAAGGCGAAGGCCGCAGAGCACGCGCTCTTCGAGAAGGGTGTCGGCGTCGATCGTCTCGCGGGTGGCCTCAGCCGGCGCGCCAGCAAGCGCCGCCCGGGCGTAGCGACCCGCGTGGCGCTCGTTCGACCAGCGCACCGCGCCGTCGCCCACCCGCCGATAGCCATGGGCGCCCGCGCCCAGCCCGAGGTACTCGCCGCCCGTCCAGTACAGCATGTTGTGCACCGCGGCGTGGCCCGGGCGCGCGGCGTTGCTGATCTCGTAGGGCTGCACCCCGCCGGCCGCCAACGCGGCGCGGACCGCTTCGTACATCTCGGCGAGCGCGTCGTCTTCCACCAACAGCGACTCGCCCCGCACCGCGCGGGCGCCGAACGAGGTGCGCAGCTCGATGGTGAGCTGATAGGTCGACACATGCGGCGCGCCGAGCGCGCAGGCGATGGTGGCGTCGGCGACCGCGTCGGCCACGCGCTGCCCGGCGGCACCGTGCATCAGATCGACGCTGTAATCTTGGAAGCCCGCGGCCACCACCGCGGCCACCGCCCGCCGGGCGCCCTCGCCGTCGTGCTGCCGACCCAGGCGGCGCAAGAGCGCGTCGTCAAACGACTGCACGCCCAGGCTGATGCGGTTGACGCCCGCCGCGCGCAAGCCGACCAGATGCGGAAGGGCGACCTCTTCGGGGTTGCACTCGACGGTGACCTCGGCGCCCTCCGCGAGCCCCAGCACCTCGGCGACGCCGTCGATCACCGCGCCCACGCAGGCCGCCGGCCACAGGCCCGGCGTGCCGCCGCCAAAGTACAGGCTGACCGCCGCCGGCCGCCCGGCGAAGTCCTCGGCCCGCGCGCGCAGCTCGGCGAGCACCGCGTCGCGATAGCCCTCATGCGGAACGTCGCGGGTCACGGTGACGGTGAAGTCGCAGTAGGGGCAATGCCGCGCGCAGAAGGGGTAATGCACGTAGACGCCGAAGGGCACCGGGGGCTCCCGAATCGATTGCGGAGCGGTTCGAATCCCGCCCGCCTTGCAGTAGCATACGCGCCGCCATGGCCCGCATCATCTACCTCGACCACGCCGCCACCACGCCGACCGATCCCGAGATCGTGCGCGGTTTTGCCGATCGCGAGCTGACGTTGTTCGGCAACCCCGAATCGACGCACGCCCTCGGCCGCGCCGCCGCCAAGGCGCATGACGAGGCCCGCGCGCGACTGGCGCGGGCGCTTGGCGGCAAGCCGGGCGAGGTCATTTTCACCGGCGGCGGCACCGAGGCGATGGGGCTGGCGATTCTGGGCCTCGCCGGCGAGACGCCGGGCCATATCGCCTTCAGCGCGGTCGAGCACTCGTGCGTGGTCGAGGCGGCCGCGCGCCTGGT
>JAGQJJ010001123.1 GCA_020430675.1 Myxococcales bacterium | reverse complement strand
CGCGACGTCGACCGCGTCATCGGCTTCTGGGCCGACGAGCCCGGCTGGATCGCGGTACTGGTGGCGCGCGCGCGCGGCGTGCCGGGCCACGTCGCGCTGATGGGTGGTGAGCTCGCGGCGTTGCGAGCGCTCGGCTACGGCGTGGGCCTGCAACGACTGGGGCGGCGCCTGGTCGACCACGCGCTGCGCCACGCCGACCGCGTCAGCGTCGGCTCGGCTTGGCTCGGCGCGCGGGCCGAAGCGCACCCCGCGCTGCAGCAGCGGCAAGGCGCCGGCACGGCCCCGCCGATCGAGGTGTTGCCGTTGCCACTCGAGGCGCGCTACCGCGGCGAAGTCGCAGCGCCACGCCCACTGCCCGCCACCGACGCGCCGCTGGTGGTGGGTTGCGCCGCGAGCCTGGTCCCGGTCAAGCGCCACGCGGCGTTGCTGCGCGAGGTCGCGCGGGCCCGACGCGGTGGGCGCGAGGTGCGCCTGCGCTTGGCCGGGGACGGCCCGGAGCTTCGCCCCCTGACGGCGTTGGCGGCGGCGCTCGGCGTGACCGAAGCGGTCGAATTCCTCGGCGCGCTGGCGCCGCGCGAGATGCCGGCGTTCTACCGCGGGTTGGACGTGCACATCCTCGCCTCGGCGTGGGAGGCGCAGGGCATGGCGACGCTGGAGGCGCGGGCGTGCGGCGCCGCGGTCGGCGGCACGCGGGTCGGGGCCGTCGCTGATGATTTGCGGGCCGTTCCGCCGGCATCGGCGCAGGAAGCGCTCCAATTCGAGGTCGTGCCAGTGAGCGCGAAGTCGACCATGGAGCCCTGACGGCCCTGCCGCCAGCGTGTGGTCGCGTAGCCGTCGACGCTTGCTGCACAGAGCTTGCTTCGGATCACCGCCTCGGCGACTCTCTGCGGCGACCCCAACCTCGGAGGCAATATGGTCCGGTCGATTTCGGCGCAACGCGCGGCGCTCCTGCTCCTCTCGCTCGTCCTCGGACTCGCAACTTCCGGCTGCATGAGCATCTCGGCGGTCCAGACCGCGCGCACGCTCGATCCCGGTCAGGTGCAGGTGCAGGTCGGCGGCGGCAGCCTCGGCGTCACGACCGAGACGCGCGACACCACGACCGACGCGCAGGGCAATACGATCAAAGGGGCCCTGACGACCGACACGGCGTCGATCCCGGAGATCGAGCTCGGCGCCCGGCTCGGCCTGACCGAGGGGCTCGACGCCGGGCTCAAGCTCGTCTTCCCGCTCAGCTTGATGGCAGACGTGAAGTACCAATTCCTCGACCACTCGCGGGTCGCCGGCGCGGTGGGCCTGGTCGCCGGCTACCAGACCGTGACCTTCAACGACGACGAGCTCAAGACGCTCGACCTGGTCGTGCCGCTCTACTTCAGCGTCGACCTGACCGAATGGCTCACCGCCTACGCGTCGCCGAAGTACTTCTTCCGTTCGATGTCTTCGAGCACTGGCGAGAGCCAGATCACGCATATGGCGGGCGCCACCGGCGGCATCAAGCTCGGCCGCAATTTCGGCCTCTTCATCGAGGGCACGCGGCTCGCGGTGCTGAACGATACCTCGGCCGGCGACGGCACGACGGCGCTGAGCCAATTCCACGTCGCGCTCTTCTTCAACTACGGCGGCTCTGGACGCGGCGCCGGTCCGGGCATGAGCGCCCCTTCGCCGAGCCCGGGTTATGGCGCACCGCCACCCGGCTATGGTGCGCCA
>JAGQJJ010001122.1 GCA_020430675.1 Myxococcales bacterium | reverse complement strand
TGCTGCAAGGGTTTGGCGCTCGGCGGAATCGTGAGCACGTCGGCGGCCATCAGCGTGCGGGCGAGGCGGGCGCCGGTCACGTAGCCGGGCAGGATGACGTTGGGCATCGCCGCGGCGCGGGCGCGGATGGGCTCGGCCTCTTCGGTGTCGACCGCGCCGGCGAGCACGAGCTGGGCCCGGTCGCCGAGGCGCGCGAAGGCGTCGAGCAGCAGCGGGATCTGCTTGTTGGGCGAGATGCGGCCCGCGTAGACCAGCGTCGGGCGATCGGGCAGGTCGAGCGCCGCGCGGGCCTCGCTTTGGCTGAGCTGCTCGGCAAAGACGCCGTCGTCGTAGCCGTTGTAGATGGTGCGCAGC
The DNA here is from genome assembly GCA_020430675.1 of Myxococcales bacterium. Next base: position 1,352 of record JAGQJJ010001122.1, on the reverse strand, counting down.
TTCTCGGGGGGCAGGCCCTCTTCGACAAATGACTGCCGCGTGTACTCCGAGTGGGTCACGATGCCGAGGAAATGCGGCAGCTTCGAGGCCAGCCGCAGCGGCCAGCGCGCGGCGGGGAACTGGCGGATGAGCGGGCGGTAGGTCTCGAAGAGCATCGGCCGCTTGCGCGCCATGGCCGGCAGCAACGGCAGCACGATGCGCGAGTAGAGCAGGTCGAAGCGGGCGTCGGTTGAGTCGAGCGCGGCGAGCACCGCCTGGGCCGGCTTGTCGACGACCCGCACCTCGCTGAGCGTGCCGGGCAGCGGGTGGAGCATGAAGCCGCAGGTGGCGTGGTAATGCGCCTGCAACTTCGCCCGCAACGCCTCGGGATCACGGTCTGCCCGCGGCGGCACCGGCAGGAAGAGTTCAACCTCGGCCCCGGCGCGCGCGAGCGCCGAGAGCGTCTGCACGACCTGAATGGTCGAGGTGTCGCGGCTGGGCATCGGCTCGTCGGTCACATAAGCGATGCGCATCGGCGCCTCCGATCGGGAGCAGAGCGGGTAGCACGGCCCGCGGCGATGAGCAAGCGACCGAGCGACCGAGCGACCGAGCAAGCGGCGGGCCGTATCGATCGGGCAGACGAGTCGTTCTTCGATGCGGAGGTTCGGGAGGACGACATGCACATCCGGGGATGGGTGGCCTTGGGCCTGGGCGCGGCGGGCATCGTGGGCTGCGGCGGCGAAGAGGGCGATGAACAGCCGATCGCGGTCATCGACGCCGGGCCGGGCGAAGGGCTCGATTCCTCTCCCTATTTTCCGCCCGGTCCGGCCTTTCGCAGCCGTTGCGATGGCCCGGCGCCGGGTCCGGTCGACCGGCCCATCGTCGACCCGCAGCCGGTTCTCTTCGATTTTGGTGACCCACCGTTCTATGTGCGCGTGGTGCACCTGCAGAACTATGGCACCGCGCCGCTGATCATCGATGACTATCGGCTCGACGCCACCCCGGCGTTTGCCGCCTATTTTTCCGAGCCGGGGCGCGACGCGACGCTGGCGATGACCGGCGGCCACGCCTGGCTGCCGACACCCATCTGCGTGCCGCCGGGTGAAGGGCTTGAGGCCTTCATTCGGGTGAACAGCATTCCAGGCGAGCTGACCGACGGGCTGCTGACGCTTCAGACCAATCGGCCGACGCAGCCAGTGATCGAGCTGCCGATCGAGTGCTGCGGCCGCCGGCCGGAGTAGGTCACAGCGGTGCGCAAGTCCGTTGATGCCCCAAGCGCGCCGGACGCGGCGTCGCTGGCAAGGCCGAGAGCGGAGGTGATGCCAAAGCATCATCGAGCATCGAGAACGTCGGCAGCGGCGTCGCGGACAAGC
>JAGQJJ010001121.1 GCA_020430675.1 Myxococcales bacterium | reverse complement strand
CGCAGCGTAGGCGTGCTGCGCCAGCAGCACGGCGCGGCGCGACCGGAGCGACCCGAGTCTTCGAGGGTTGCGCAGGGAGCAGAGCGCCGCCCGAAGGGCGCCGGAGTCGAGGAAGGCAAAACCAAAACTGTGACCCAGTGTGCTGCCACCGCAGGCTTGTCATCGAGCCACCCTGCCCGCCACCGCCGCGGCCTTCGGGGCACGCGAGCCCAAAGGGCGAGCCCCGCGCCTCCCGCAGCGTAGGCGTGCTGCGCCAGCAGCACGGCCCGGAGCGACCGACCGACGGAGTCTTCGGAGGAGGGAGCGGAGCGCAGGGTCGCCCGAAGGGCGCTGAAGCGAGGAAGGCAAAACCAAGACTGTGACCCAGTGTGCTGCCACCGCGTGCTTCGCTGTGGGCCTCCGCGCCAGCCGACCACCTGCTGCCAACAGCGCCGCCCTGCCAGCCGACCACCTGCTGCCCAGCAGCGCCGCCCTGCCTGCCGACCACCCGGTGCCCAGCAGCGCCACCCTGCCCGCCGCCGATGCCCAACAGCCAACTGCGGCTGCCGACGACGGCGCCCATTCAGGGGTCGAAGAGCTGCTCGGGCGCGGTGATGCTGAAGATGCGCTCCAGGGCGCGCATCAGCTCGTCTTCGGTGGCAGCGTGCACGCGGTCGACGATGGCCGGCGGTGGCGGCTTCCCGAAGCGGACGCCGATCAACGCGAGGAGCGTCGCGGCGCGACCTTCTGCGCGGCCTTCTGCGCGGCCTTCTTCACGAAGCCGGTCAGCGAGCGACATGGTGACCTCCCTCGTCTCGGGGCCGAGCACGTCGTCCGCGAGGGCGTTGGTGTGCTCGGCGGTGATCGCGTCTGTCACGCGCATAAGGTACTCCATCAGCCGCATGATCGCATCGCGCCCGTGGGGGCCTCGCCAGACGCGGTCCCAAAGCGGCGCATGAGCGCGCAAGGCATCGAGCCCGGCGCGCGGGCCGTGTTTGAGCATCAGCAAGGTCAACGCCGCGTGCGCGTCATCCAGGTTGGCGAGGCGCGCATCGTCGTCTTCCGCACCCAGGTCGAATATCAGCAGCTCGAGCGCCGGCAGATGCGGGGCGAGCGCTGCGCGCAGGGGGTCGGGCAGGTCGATCAGGTCGCGAAGCTGCCGGCCCCGGCGGCGCCAGCGGGGCTGGCCGTTGTAGATGATGAGCGGGATGATCGCCGGCAGCCGCGTGGGCAGGTGGCCGCCTTCGGCCTGCTGTTCGCGCTCCCAGCGCGTCCAGACCTGGGTCTGGTAGGCCATCACGCGCCAGGGCATGCGGGTTGCGATCGTTGACTGATGCTCGGGCATCAGGAAGACGAAGGCGGTCCGATCGGCAGCGCTGTCCGCGAGCGGGGCGCGGAAGAGAAGGTCGGCGCGCCGCGGGTGCAGGTCGTGGCCAATCCACTCGCCGTCGAGGTGCTCGAGGCGCGTCAGGTCGAGGCGCTCGACCAGGACCGGCGGCAGCAGGCCGCGCAGCAAGGCGACCGCGGCGTCGGGGTTGTCGCCGAAGGTCGACTTGAAGAGGGCAGTATTCGTTATGCCTTCCTCGCTTCAGCGCCCTGCGGGCGGCCCTGCACTCCGCTCCCTCCTCCGAAGACTCCGTCGGTCGGTCGCTCCGGGCCGTGCTGCTGACGCAGCACGCTTGCGCTGCGGGAGGCGCAGGGCTCGCTGTGTTGTCTCCGCCGTCCTC
>JAGQJJ010001120.1 GCA_020430675.1 Myxococcales bacterium | reverse complement strand
CCCGCGTCGGCGTCGACCGCACCGTGCACTTCGCCGCCGATGACCCCGACGCGCTCGACCGCACCTCGGTCTGGCTCGATGGCCGCCAAGAACGGGGCCAGGCCGACCGCTTCGGCCTGGGCGCCGAGCTGCGCGGCACGCTTGCCGGGCGCGTCGGCGACCCCCATCACCTGGGCGCCGGGCTCTCGGCGTGGTGGCGCCGGCCGACGGGCGCACCGACCCCGTTCGTCCGCCTGCGCGGCTATGGATTCTTGTACGGCGACGCCGCCGCCCGCCCGCCGGATGAGCGCTTTGAGGTGTGGACCGAGCTGGCCGCCGGCCTGAGCGGCCCGCTGGGCCCCCTGCACTGGGACGCGCGCCTGAACGGGCAATGGGTGGGGCCCGGCGCCCTCGGCTTCACCGGCGGCGGCGCCGATTTGCAGCTCGCGCTGCCGCTGGGCCGCTTCACCCTGAGCGCGCTGGCCGGCGCCGCGGCGCGCTTCGGCGATTCGACCGACGTGGCCCTGCCGCGCGCCGGCGCCGGCCTGGGCCTCACGCTCGGCGGCGGCCTCAGCGCCCAGATCGACGGCCTTTGGCAGCGCGCGATCCCGTTCGAGACCGGCGCCACGGTCGACCGCTGGCTCGGCGGCCTGAGCCTGGCCTGCACGTGGTGAAGCGATGCGATCCCCCGTGGCATGCGATTTGCGAAGGACCAAAGCCTCCGACTGGAGGTGCCCGATGCGGAAGCTGATTCTTTTGACCCTGCTGTTTGCGACCCCTGCCCTCGCCGAACGCGCCCCCACCGTCGAGGTGGCCATGGTCACCGACGTCGCCGGCCAGGTCGAGCGCCAACCCGACCGCCAGCCCGACTGGTCGCCCCTCTCGCTCGACGACGCCATCCGCCTCTACGACGCGCTGCGCACCTGGGCCCGCAGCGCCGCCGAGCTGAGCTTCGTCGACGGCACCATCGTGCTGCTCGGCGAAAAGACCCGCCTGCGCATCTCGACCGCCCTGTTCGACGCCAGCCGCGCGCCCGAGCCGGTGCGTCTGGCGCTCGCCGAGGGCACGGCCGAGGTCTACGCCGGCCGCCTGCCGGTGCTGATCGACGCCGGCGGCACGCAACGGCGCGTCGAACCCGGCGACGCGGTGAAGGTCTCGGTCGGCGACGAAGCGGCGCCCGCGCTCGAGATCGGCGTGCCCAGCGGCCTGAGCACCGGCGCGCTCGAAGCGGCCCCGCCCCAGATCGAAGGCGCGATCGACGCCGCCATCGACACCGGCGCGCACCTCAGCGGCGACGCCACCCGCGCGGTCGGCGCCGTGCTCGACGGGCTGCCCGGCGCCCTGCCGGTCGACGGCGAGCGCGTGGTCGACGGCGTGCTGGTGCTCGCCGGCTTCGACCGCCCCTGGCTGCCCCCCGACCTGGGCCTCGGCCGCGGCCTGGTCGACTGGCTGACGCCGGTGCTCATCTCGCCCGACGCCGCCCTGCTCGGCCGCACCGGCGTCTCGGTGCACATCCGCGTGCGGGGGGAAGCGCGATGAGCCGTTCGCTTCGCCTTCTACCCGACGCGCAGCGCGCCCGACGCCGCGCAAATGATGCCCACCGGCGTCTCGCGGCAGGCGCGATGCGCTTGCTGCACCCCATGCACGCGCTGCACGCCCTGCTGCTGCTCGCATTCGTGGTCGCCACCGCCTGCGGCGACGCGGCCGACGAACCGCGCCTGGGCACCCT
>JAGQJJ010001119.1 GCA_020430675.1 Myxococcales bacterium | reverse complement strand
AAGCCGCCTTGAGCGCCATGGCCATGGCGCGGGCGTGGGCCCAACGGCGGCCGGGCATCTTGTCGAGCGCGCGCTCGACCACGCCGGCGAGGGTGTCGAACTCCGGCGCCAGGCCCAACGATGGCACCGGCTCGCGGCAATGGTTCAACATGATCTCGAAGGCGGTGCCGCCGGAGAACGGCGCGCGTCCGGTCAGCATCTCGAAGAGCATCAGCCCGGCGGCGTACAGATCGGTCGACGGGCAGAGCGGACGCCCCAGAAGCTGCTCGGGCGCGCGATAGGTCGCGCCGTCGCCGTCCAGCGTCAGCCCGCTATGGGCCGGCGCGCCGCCGGCCGCCATCGGCCGCACCGGTGCGCAGTCGAGCAGCATCACCTCATCGGCCCCGCGCAGGCCGCGCGGCACCACCATCACCGACTCGGGGCGCAGATCGCCGTGCAGCAGGCCTTGGCTGTGGAAGCGATCGAGCGCGCCGAGCAGGCGCAGCGTCAGGTTGAGCGCGCGAACCGGGTGCAGGGGCCCCTCGTGATCGAGCAGGGTGCGCAGCGTGATGCCGCGCAGGGGTGAGACGACGAGATAGGCGGTGCCATCGGTGGTCTGGCCATGGTCGACCAGCTTCGGCACGCTGGCATGGCGCACGCGGTCGAGCACGCGGGCCTCGCGGGCCAGCCGCTCGCGGCGCGCGGCCGCGTCGGGGGCGTAACCGGCGACCAGTTTGATCGACACCGCCCGCCGCTCGGTCGTGTCAAAGCCCCGGTACAGCATGAGCTCATCGGTTTGCAGGGTCGGCGCCACCACCAGGTAGCGACCGGCGACCACCTTGCCGATGCGTGGATCCACCTTCGAGAGTTCAATCGCGGTCTGTGGCAGCAGGAAGGCATCGTCATCGGGGCAGCGATCCCCGACCGAAGCCATCGCCATGGAGCCGCAGCGCGCGCAGATCAGCGCTTCTTCTCGCCCGCTCATTGTTGTCCCCCGGCATTTTTGCGTCTACGTAAAGCCACTATGGTTGAACTACGTACGCCTTCCAATCGAATTCGAACATTCCGGTGTCGTTTTTTTGAATATCGGCCCTGACGGGCGCCGATGGGCCGCCCTGGAACCGTTGAACCGGGTCAGCCCGCAAGGCGGCGCGGTTGGCCCGACCAGGATCTCCAAGTGAATTCAGGTGATTGCCCGCGGTGGAGCCAAATGGTGGCGGCGGGCTGCTCGCCGGCCCGCGCGGCGCGCGCGCGTGCAGCCCGAGCGGTTGGCCCGAGGGCACGCCCACGACCTGCCCTTGCTGCCCGACCGCACGTGTCTACTGTCGGGCCATGCAGATCCCATCGAACCCCGCCGCCGACGCCCTGCCGCTCGCCACCCCACCCGCCGACGCACGTCCGGCGCGCTCGCTCGCCGAGACGCGGCGCTCGTTGCGCGGCTACGCCCGGCTGCTCGACCGCATCGTCGAGGTGCCGGTCCTGCGCATCGGGCTCGGGCTCGACGGCCTCATCGGCCTCATCCCCGGTCTCGGCGACCTGTTTGGCGTGCTGCTGGCGGCGGTCATCCCCCTGACCGCCGCCTGGCAGGGCGCGCCGGTCTCGGTCATCGCCCGCATGGCGCTCAATCTGCTGATCGACGGCCTGCTCGGCGCCGTGCCCGCGCTGGGCGACCTGTTCGACTTCGCGTGGCAGGCCAATACCCGCAACCTGCGGCTCTTTGAGGCGTGGCTCGA
>JAGQJJ010001118.1 GCA_020430675.1 Myxococcales bacterium | reverse complement strand
TGCGCCGGCTGCTGGCCAATGCGGGCCATCCGGTGCTGCAACTGCGGCGCTTGCGGTACGGTCCGGTCCGGCTTGGCGACCTGCCCGAAGGCGAGGCGCGGGCGGCGTCGGGCGATGAGGTGGGGTGGCTGCGCGCGCGGGGGGCGCCGATCAGTTGATGGCGTTGGGGCAGGCGAGGGTGAAGGGCGCGATGCGCGCGTCGAAGCGTTCGCCGTTGGCCGAGACCATCTGATACGAGCCGTGCATCGAGCCGACCGGCGTCGGCAGCGGGCAGGCGCTGGTATAGGCGTACGACTCGCCGGGCGCCAGCAGCGGCTGCTCGCCGACCACGCCGGGGCCCTTCACCTCTTCGGCGTGGCCGGTGCCGTCGGTGATGATCCAATGGCGCGAGATGAGCTTCACCGGCACGGTGCCTTCGTTGTCGATGACCACGCGGTAGGCGAAGAAGTAGAAGTCTTCGTCCGGGTCGGAGCGGTCGGGCACATAAGCGGACCGGACCTTGACGCGCACGCCTCGGGTGACGGCTTCCGACATCTCTCTCCCCCTCACCAATCCTGGTCGAAGTCGTCGAAGCGCCCGTGGCGCCCCTTGCCCTCGGCGAATCGGCGCGCGCCTTCGCGGCTCTCGGTGGCCAGCACCTTGACCCCGCGCTTGAACTCGGCGCGCAGGGCGGTTGCCAGGTCGGTCTCGCCGGCCGCGCGCGCCGAGGCGCGGTCGGCGCGCATGCAGGCCTGCGGGAAGCCGGCGATCTGCGCGGCCAGCGCTTCGGCTGCCTCGCGGGCGCGTCCCCGGGGCACGACGCGGTTGACGAGCCCGATCGACAGCGCTTCGGCAGCCGAGACGGCGCGGCCGGTCAAGATGAGGTCCATCGCGCGGCTCTCGCCGATCAAGCGCGGCAGCCGCACCGTGCCGCCGTCGATCAGCGGCACCCCGAAGCGCCGGCAGAACACCCCGAGCGTCGCGTCTTCTTCGGCGACGCGCAGGTCGCACCACAGCGCCAGTTCGAGACCGCCAGCGACCGCGTGTCCGGCGATGGCGGCGATGACCGGCTTGTCGAGCTGCATGCGCGACGGGCCCATGGGCCCCGGTCCGTCGATGTTGAGCGGGTTCGGGCGGCCGGCCGCCACCTCATGCAGATCGGCCCCGGCGCAGAAATTGCCGTTGGTGCCGGTCAGCACGGCGACGTGGGCCTCGTCGTCGGCGGCGAACGCCTCAAACGCAGCGACGAGCGCGTAGGCGGCCTGGGCGTCGACGGCGTTGCGCACCGACGGACGGTCGATGATCACCGTGGTCACCGGGCCGTTCTTTTCGACGCGCACGGCGATCATGGGTGATGTCTCACAGCTTCAAGGGAAGGGTGGTGCGGATCGGGTCGCTGGTGAAGGCGGGGAAGGCCATGCCTTTGACCACCGCTTCGAGGCACGGCGCGGCCTCGGTGCCGCGGGCCTTGGCGGTCGCGACGCGCGCTGAGCCGACGCTGCCGTTGCGGTTGATGACCACCGCCACGCTGACCAGGCTGCCGGCCAGCTCGGGCGCTTTGCCGACGCAGCCCTGCACCTTGGACTGGTTGGCGTTGATCACCGCCAGGATGTCGTCGCGGCTCAGGGTGAGCTTGGCGGGTTCGTTCTGCTTGGGCTTCGGCGGCGGGGGCGGCGGGCGCACGGGCCGCATCGGCGGGGTCACCGGCCGCGTCGGCGGCCGCACGGGCGCGACG
>JAGQJJ010001117.1 GCA_020430675.1 Myxococcales bacterium | reverse complement strand
CACCGCCGAGACGCCGCCCACTTCGGCCTCGGGCGCGACCACGGGCTCGAGGGTGCGGGTCTCGGTGCCGCGCAGCAGCAGCAGGCCGGTGCCGTCGAGCAGCGCCACGTCGGCAATGCCGTCGCCATCGGCGTCGCCGACCGCGGGCCGAATCGCCGCGCGCGGCACCGGCACCGGGTCGACCTGCTCGAAAGCGCCGTCGCCGCGGCCATACGCGACGCCGAGCGCATCGCGCTGATTGGTCAGCACGTCGAGCCGGCCGTCCCCATCGAGGTCGGCCAGGTCGACCGTCTCGCCGTTGAGCCGGGTGGCCACCGGGCGCGCGAACCCGCCGCTGGCGGCGGTGCAGATGCCGGCGCCGCCACACCGCCAGCGCGGCGGGCAGTCGCGGGAGGTGGCGCAGAGCAGGTGGCAGGCGGCGGGCGTGCCGGCAGGACCGCAGCGATAGGGGCTGCCTGCTGGCAGGCCGTCGCAGTCCTCGTCGGCGGCCGGCTCGATCACCCCGTTTCCGCAGCGCAGCGTGTCGAAGTCGAGGAACTCGTCGCAGGCGAGACCGAGGCCGGCCAGCGCGACGCACGAAAGAACCACGATCGGTGGGCGCATCTCGCCTCCGCCAGTGCCGACGTTCGAGTCATCGCAAAGACCCGCGGCCGGCGTCCACCCCTCATGCGTCGATCGCGCCCAGAACCCGCAACCGAGAAGTCGAATCTGGGCGGATGGCGAGACGATGGCGGATGGCTGTCAGTTTTGTTTCCGCCGCGACCTTCGTTATAGACGAACCATGCGTTTTCCTTGCCTGCCCCCCATCGCACTGGCCGTCGCCGCGCTGCTCGCGACCCACGCGAAGGCGCAGGCGCCGATGCTCACGCGCCGCGACCGGCTGGAGATGCTCTACAGCGACCAGCTCCCGTTCACGCCCGCGGGCGAACCGTTGATCACCGTGCGGGTCATCGGCGGCCTGACCCGCATTCAGGTGCGCAGCGACGCGCCCATGGTGGTCGAGCCGGTGGGCGACCCCGCCTCGCAGGTGCGGGTCGCGGCCGGCGCGCGTTGGACGATCACGCTCGATGGCGCCCATGCCGGCAAGGCGCGAAGCTGGGTGGCGGCCGAGCGCTTCTCGGCGTCGGACGTGGCGCGGGTCGCCGCCGCCCGCGACCGTTGGGCGGGCATGGGCTTCACGCCGCACGTCTTCGAAGCCGGTGCGGTGCTGGGCCTCGGCGGGCATCTCATCGACTCGCGCACGGTGACCATCGGCGTCGAGCCCTCGCCGACGCGCGCCGCCGCCGCGAAGCAGGGCGAAGCGCTTCGGGCCCGGCTCTCGATGCTCGGCGAGGTGGTCGACGAGCCCCTGATGCGCCCGGGCGGCGTGGTGGTGGCCCGCGAGGCGCGCTCGGGCGTCGAGGTGCTGGCCAGCGACCTTTTGGCCATGCGCATCGCCGACGACGTGCCCAACCCCGACGCCACCCTCGCGTTGGTCGACGTGAAGTGGCCGCGTCACGGGCGGGGCACGCGCCATTATCGCGGCGAGCTGCTGTTTCTCGTCGGTCCCGACCGCAAGCTGCTGGTCGTCAACTCCGTGCCCGCCGAGACGCTGCTCGAAGGCGTCGTGCCCTCTGAGATCTTCCCCAACGCGCCGGCCGAGGCGCTCAAGGCGCAGGCGGTGGCCGCGCGCGGCCAGCTCTTGGCCAAGGTCGGCGTGCGCCATCGCGGCGAGCC
>JAGQJJ010001116.1 GCA_020430675.1 Myxococcales bacterium | reverse complement strand
CGACCGCGGGTGGACTCCAAAGCAGCGCGAGCAGGCACCACATGCGCGGGCGTCAAACCGCCGTGCGCGCCGGTCGCCCCGGGCTCAAAGCGCCGACCCGTCGACGCGCACCGAGCCTTCGTCGGCGCTGCGAACGTAGCTGATCTCAAACGCCGGCCGCATCACGCCGTGCGCGTCGACAAACCACTGCGCCAGCACATGACGGTCGGCGCTCTCGATGGTCAGCGTGGCCCGAAACCGCCGCGCCGCGCGCCCGGCGGCGTCGGCCTCGTCGCCGATGAGCGTGATGACCTTGCCGGCCGAGTCGATCGTGCCGGTGCCGATGACAAACGCCGTCGAACCGCTGCTCATCCACACGCTCTGGTAGGTGTGATGCACGTTGTCGTAGCCGAGGAAGCCGATGCCCAGGAACGGCTCGTCGTCTTCGCCGACGCCGGCCAGATCCTCGCGAATGAACCGCCCGCCCAATACCCACGCCTTCTCGACCGAGCCGTCGGTCTCGATGGGCCGGGCGCCGGGATCGCCGAAGAGACGGGTCGTCGTGTCCCACAGGCCGACGAGCGGCGCGAGGCGCGCATGCCCGGCGCCGGGCGTGGCGAGGCGGCTGATCTGGGCGCGCAGGATGCGGTCGCTCACGCGGACCCCCATCGGTTGCTTCGACGGGGCATCGTACGCGCTGCCCCCCCATCGGGCCAAGCCCGGATCGCGCCCGGCCGGCGATCGAGCCGCCATCAGCGGCAGGCGTAGACCACCGTGGTCGGCGCGCTCGATACCAGAACGCAGTTGGGCGCGCCGCCCTCGGTGGGCGACCACGTGAAGGTCGTCGAATGCACCCAGACGTCGGGCGTGGGGTTGCTCGCTTCGAACGACAACACGGCGGCAAAGTTATCGCAGCGCCCGCCCTCGGGGTCGAGGTCGACGTTGCCGCAATTGGTCGTCGTGCCGTCGCGCTGATTGAAGGCGGCGCAGAGCGCGAGGTAGTCGGCGCGGGTCCAGCCCACCGAGGGCTGATAGGGGGTACAGGTCGCCGGCGGCGCGTCGACGTTCTGGCCCGCGCGCACCGAGATCAGGCAGACCTCGTCGTAGAGCAGGCCGTTCGGCTGGCGGCGGCAGGTCGGCGAGCAGCCATCACAGGCGATGGCATTGCCATCATCGCATTGCTCGTCGGGCCCGGTGATGCCATCGCCGCACCGTCCCAGGCTGCAAGCGTTGGTGCACTCATCGCCCTCGTCGCGGTTGCCATCATCACACTGTTCGCCGGGATCGACGATGCCATCACCGCAGCGCGCCCGCGTGCAGTCGGTGCGGCACGCGGCGCCCGGCGCGTCGGCGTTCTGGGCGCCCTGATCGCATTCTTCAAGCCCGGCGCGCACCACGCCATCGCCGCAATCGGCCGGCGTGCAGTCATTGCGGCAGCCATCGGTGTCGATGGCATTGCCGTCATCGCATTGCTCATCGCCGTCGAGCACGCCGTTGCCGCATTCGCGCAGGCAGCGCGCATCGCAGCCATCGCCGGCGCGCAGGTTGCCATCATCGCAGGTCTCGCCCGGGTCGAGGCGCGCGTTGCCGCATTGAAAGGTGCTGAGCTGCACGTCGGCCTGCCCCGGGCACCGCAACGCGATCACGCCCGGCACCGGCTGGCCGTCGACCACCACCGGCACCACCGCGCAGGCCTCGGCGGGCGGCCCCGGTGGCCCGGCTTCACCGACCGGGCCCG
>JAGQJJ010001115.1 GCA_020430675.1 Myxococcales bacterium | reverse complement strand
CCCTGGCCGAAGACGGCGCGCTCACCGCGCCCAGCGACGGCCGCCCGGTGCTCTGGTACCAGGTGCGCATCGAGCGTTGGATCGCTCGCGAGGGCTTCGCCGGCCTGCTCTTTCGGCTGCTCTACGTGTTCAGCCGCCGCCGCTTCGCCGCGAGCGTGGCCCAGCTCTCCGACCCGGTGCAGGCGCCGCAGACCGGCTCATGGCAGCTGATGCTCGAAGGCGACAGCGGCGATCGACCCTTCATCGGGCTCGATGGCGACGCCGAGCTGCACATCGAGCCCGCCGACGCCTGGTTCGAGGTCGAGACCCGCGAACACGACGTGCAGACCCAGGCGGGGCACTTCCGGGTCATCGAGCGCGCCCTGCGCCCCGGCGACCGGGTACGGGTCATCGGTACCCTGCAACCGAGCCAGAGCGCCAGCGCCGTGGCCGCGCTGCTGCGGCGCTGGAAGCAGGATGGCGAGATCGTCGCCCGCTTCGACGCCGACGGCGACGGCGTGCTGAGCGCCGAAGAGTTCGCGGCGATGCGCAAGGCCGCGCAGGCCGAGGCCGCCGGCACCACCGGGCCGGCCCGCGTCTCGGCCCGCGGCGGCGTCCTGCTCATCGCCGACACCGCGCTCGAAGACCTGCCCGACCTGCTCAAGCTGCGCGCGTCGAGTTGGGGTGGGCTCGCCCTCATCGCGCTCGCGCTGGCCGCCTTGCTGGCGAGTTGAGACCTCGGGCCTGAGACATTTTGGTCTCATTGGGCTGTGCAGGTCACACCTTGCATACGGGGAATCCCTGCCCTTCTGTTGGAATTAAACGTCGCCGTAAAAACGGGCCGCGGCCGCCCCTGGCGCGCCTCTTGCGAAGGATGCCGGCACCGTCCCCGCTGAGGAGCCCCCATGCGCACCGCCGCGCGCCGCCTGTTGTTCGCCGCGCTCTGCCTCTGGCCCGTGCTGGCCCAGGCCGATGATTACACCCGCACCCGCTACCCCATCGTGCTGGCCCATGGCATGTCGGGCTTCGACCGCCTCTTTGGCCTCATCGAGTACTTCCACGAAGTGCCCCGCGCCCTGCGCGACGGCGGCGCGACGGTCTTTGTGACCGAGGTCAGCCAGTTCAACGACACCACCGTGCGCGGTGAGCAGTTGCTGGCGCAGGTTGAAGAGATCGTCGCCATCACCGGCGCCGGCAAGGTGAACCTGATCGGCCACAGCCACGGCGGCCTCGACGCGCGCTATGTGGCTTCGGTCCGCCCCGATCTGGTGGCCTCGGTCACCACCATCGGCACGCCGCACCAGGGCGCCGACCTCGCCAACTGGCTGCGGGCCCGCGTGCGCAACGGCTCGTTCACCGAAGAGGTCATGGGCTTCTTCGCCAACCAGCTCGGGTTCATCCTGGCGCTGCTCTCGGGCACCGACAACCCGCAGGACGCGGTCGCCGCCCTCGACTCGCTGACCCGCGCCGGCCTGGAGCAGTTCAACCGTGACCACCCGCAAGGCCTGCCGGCCCGCTGGTGCGGCGAAGGCCCGGCCCAGGTCGAAGGCGTGCGCTATTACTCGTGGACGGGCACCCACCCGGTGACCAACCTGCTCGACATCACCGACGCCGCCTTTGCGCTGACCTCGCTGGTCTACGGCGAACCGACCGACGGCCTCGCCGGCAAGTGCAGCACGCACCTCGGCGACGTCATCCGCGACGACTACCGCATGAACCACCTCGACGAAGTGAACCTGA
>JAGQJJ010000110.1 GCA_020430675.1 Myxococcales bacterium | reverse complement strand
GCCCTGGTCATCAGCGACCAGGCCAAGGACATGATCCGCACCTTCTGGTACCACAAGAACGCCGTCGAGAAGCAGGCCGGCCTGCCGCAGATCGAAGAGGCGCGCATCCAGAAGATCGGCATCCTCGGCGCGGGCATGATGGGCGCCGCCATCGCGTTTGTCTGCGCCCAGCGCGGCTATGACGTGGTGCTCAAGGACATCAAGCAAGAGCCCCTCGACAAGGGTCTCGCCCATGTGCGCGACCTGGTCGGCCAGCGCCTCAAGCACCTCAGCGCCGACGCCCGGGGCGAGGTCGCCGCCCGCGTGCAGGGCACCACCGCGCTCGAAGACCTGCGCGGCTGCGACCTGATCATCGAGGCGGTCTTCGAAAACATCGACCTCAAGCACCGCGTCATCCGCGAGACCGAAGCCCTGCTCGGCCCCGACGCCCTCTTCGCCAGCAACACCTCGGCCCTGCCGATCACCGATCTGGCCAAGGCCTCGGTCCGCCCGGCGAACTTCATCGGCCTGCACTTCTTCTCGCCCGTCGAGAAGATGCCGCTGCTCGAGGTGATCAACGGCGAGGGCACCAGCGAAGAGACCCTGGCCCGCGCGCTCAACTTCGCGCGGCGCATCAAGAAGACCGCCATCGTGGTCAACGACGGCTATGGCTTCTTCACCTCGCGGTTCTTCGGCGCCTACATCATGGAAGGCGCCCAGCTTGTCGCCGAGGGCCATGACCCGGTGCTCGTCGAGTGGGCCGCGCGCTCGGCCGGCATGGTGGTGCCGCCGCTCAAGGTCTTCGACGAGGTCACCTTGTCGCTCGTGGCCCACGGCAGCGAGATGGCGAGCCGCTACGTCGACGCGCCCGAGACGGCGGGCATGCGGCTGGTGAAGAAGATGGTCGCCCAGGGCCGCGCCGGCAAAGCGGCGGGCGCCGGCTTCTACGATTACAGCGCCAAACCGCGCCGCCTCTGGAGCGGGCTCGCCGCGCTGGCCGAGGGCAAGGTCGAGGCCATCGACCCGCAGGTCGCGGTCGACATCCTGCGCGAGCGGCTGATGCTGGTGCAGGTGCTCGAAGCCGCGCGCTGCCTCGACACGGGCATCTTGCGCGACAAGCGCGACGCCGAGATCGGCGCCATCTTTGGCGTCGGCTTTGCGCCCAATACCGGCGGCCCGCTGGCCTGGATGGACCGCTTCGGCCTGCCCGAAGTCGTCGCCCGCCTCGACGCCCTCGCCGCCACCCACGGCCCCCGCTACGCCCCGCCCCCGCTGCTGCGCCGCATGGCCGAGAACGGCGAGACGTTTTTTGAGCAGGTGTGAGTGACCGGTCCGAGCCTACTCGGGCCGCAACCGCTCAAAACTCTTCAGGTAATTCTCACCCAGCGCCTTGCGGATGCGCCCCTCGGGCCATCCGCGGGTGAGCATGTGCTCGACCAGCCGGTAATAGGCGACATCGCCGCTGCGGATGTCGACGGGCGGCGTGATGGCGCCGTCGAAGTCGGTGCCCACCGCGACCGCGTCTTCGCCGGCCACGTTGACGATGTGCTCCATGTGCTCGACCAGCATCGCGCCATCGGCCGGGCCACCCTTGCGCCTCAGAAAGCTGCGCTGGGCCATCACGCCGATGACCCCGCCCAGCTCGGCGATGGCGCGGATTTGTGCGTCATCCAGGTTGCGCCAGTGCGGGTTGACGCCGTTGACGCCGGTGTGGGTCACGATGGGCGGCAGCGCGCGGTCATGGGCGTCGAGCGCCTGCCAGAAGCCGTCAGGGTGGATATGGGCCAGATCGAGGAAGACCCGCGCCGCCGCGAGCTGCTCGACAAAGCGCTTTCCGTGATCGCTGATGCCGCGTTGACCCTTCCACTTGCTCGCCGGCGACGAGGTGACGCCCAGCCCCGAGTTGGTCAGGTGCACCAGCGTCACCCGCGTCAGCAGCCGATCGGGCACCGCCTCAGGGCCATCGGGCGCGGCGTCGAGCGCGTTGCCGCCCTGAATCGCCAACATGACCGCGTGCGCCCCGGTCGCCCGCGCCGCCCGGTACTCGGCGGCGGTGCGCGCAAACGCCAGCTTGCCTTCGCTCTCGTCGACCAGCCCGCGCAGCCGCGCCAGATTTCGATGGAACGTGCGCAGCCGCCCCCGCGGCGTGCGCGCCGGGTTGGTGGTGATCGACCACATCGCGCCCGACAGGCCGCCGGCCTGCATGCGCGGCAGGTCGAGGTGCCCGAAAAACAACCCGCCGAACGGCGCGCGATTCTGGCGACGCAAGTCGTAGCCCCAAAGCCGCGGCGGGATGAGCGTGTCGATGTGCAGGTCGATCACCTCGCACGCGCGGACCAGCTCGACGGCGGCGGTCGAGCAGCCGACGCGCGCGGCGACCGCCGCGGCCTCTTCAGGGGTGGGTGCATCGTTCATGGCGGGGTTGTACCATGGCCGCCTCGCGCGGAGGATCCGATGCTGCCGGCCACCCACCTCGACCTGTACCAGCTCACCTCGCTCGTCTCGCACTTCGACGCGGGGCGGACGCATCTGCCGGTCACCATGAGCTTCTTCACCCGCCGGCTGCCCCGCGACGACGCCGGCCGGCCGACGCGCGGTTTCCTGCTTTGGGTGGGCCTGCGCCGCTGCCTCGAATGGCTCGGCGCCGCCGCCTTTGATGAAGCCCGACTCGATACGCTCGCCGCGCACCCGATGCTCGGCCCGGCGCTGCGGGCCCGTCCCGAACTGCGCAAAGCTTTGCACACCTGGCGCTTCGAGGGCGCCATCGACGCTCCACCCGAGGGCACGCCGCTCTGGGCCGGCCCGGCGGTTGACGGCGCGGGCAAACCGATCGACGTGCACGGCGTGCGGCCCTCGGCGCAGACCCCCTTCCTGGTGGTGCAGACCGACCTGCTCGGCGCCAAGCTCATCGAGACGCCGCTGCTCTCGATCATCAACCACATGACCATGGTCGCCTCAAAAGCGGCCCAGGTCGTCGCCGCCGCCGGTACACGCCCGGTGCTCGAGTTCGGCACGCGGCGCACGCACCCCGACGCCGCGGTCGACGCGGCCTACGCGGCGTACGTCGGCGGCTGCGCCGGCACCTCGAACGTCGAGGCCCATCACCGCCACGGCGTGCCGGTGCTCGGCACCATGGATCACTTCGCCATCCAGGCCTGGGAGCGCCCCGGCGTGCCGCGCCACGAGACCGAGGCCGCCTTCTTCGCCGCATTCCACGCCGCCTTCCCGCAAAGCTCGACGCTGCTGGTCGACACCTACGACGCCTACGGCCCGCTCACCGGCATCCCCGCCGCGGTCAAGGCCACCGGCGGCAAGCTGCGCGGCATCCGGCTCGACTCGCAGATCAGCCCCGAGAACATCCGCCGCGCCCGGGCCATGCTCGACGAGTTGGGCGCCCCGCAGGCGCAGATCGTGGTCTCGGGCGGCATGGACGAGCACTCGATCGCTGCGCTGGGCGACGCGCCGGTCGACGCCTTCGGGGTCGGCGAGCGCATCGTCACCTCGCCCGACGCCCCGGTCGGCGTGGGCGCGGTGGGCAAACTCTGCGAGGTCGACGGCCGCCCGACCATGAAGCTGAGCCGCGGCTCGGGCAAAGCCACGCTGCCCGGCCGGGTGCAGGTCTTCCGCCATGAGGGCGTCGACACCGTCGCCCGCGCCGACGAGACCCTGCCCGGCGAACCCTTGTTGCGCCCCGTCTGGCGCGACGGCGCCCCGCTCGAACAGCCCGACCTCAAAGACGTGCGCGCGTTTGCCGCCGCCGCCATCGCCGCCCTGCCCGCCGCCTGCCATCTGCCCCGTCTGGTCGACGTGCCGGTGAGCCCCGCGCTCGCCGCCCTCATCCGCCAGCAGGTTGAAGAGGCCGAATCATGAGCGAACTGCAAGCCCGCCTGCCCGTGCACCCCGTCACCGTCACGCTCGGCGAAGGCCCGGTCGGCCTCATCGTGGTCGACGCCGGCGTCGGCTTCACGCGCCAGGGCAACCTCGCCGACCCGAAGCATATGGTGCCCATGGTGCACCGCATCGCCGCCACCTGGCGCGCCCTGCACGCGGCCATCGGCGACCGGCTGCACACCCTGTGCTTCCTCGACACGCACGAGGCCGACATCCCCGAGCCGCCCTATCCGCCCCATTGCGAGCGCGGCACCGGTGAGGAGAACCTGGTGCCGGCGCTGGCCTGGCTGGACGGCGACGCCCACGCGCTCTGATCCGCAAGGACTGCATCAACGGCTTCGTCGGCGCCATCGACCGCAAGACGGGCCGCAACGCCTTCTGCGAGTGGGTCATCGCGCACGACCTGCGCACGCTGCTCGTCTGCGGCGACTGCACCGACATCTGCGTGAGCGACTTTGTGGTCGCCGCGCTCTCAGCGCGCAACCACGGCCTGCTCACCGCCCGCGACCCGGCCGCCGACCGCAAGGGCTACGCCGCGGCGATCACCGGCCTGCGCATCGTCGTGCTGCAAGACGCCTGCGAGACGTTCGACGCGCCCGGCTTCCACGAGCGCGAGGCGGCGCATCACGTCGGCCTGTGGCTGATGGCCGCCCGCGGCGCCCAGATCGCCGGCCACTGGACGGCTTGAGCCCATCGCAGTCACCCAGTTGCGCATCGCCCACGTCTACAACTGGCTCGACCCCGCCATCGGCGGGCCGCCGCGGGTCATCGCCGGCCTCGCCGCCGGGCAGCAGCGCCTGGGCCACGAAGTGCGCCTCATCTCGTCCGACCACCCCGGCGCGCCCGCGGTCGACCGCTTCCTCGCCGCCCGCCTCGACCCGCTGCCGCCGCGCACCACCATCCGGCCCAAGTTCTTTCGCGCCGTGCGCACCCGCTCCGCCCTGCGCGATGCGCTGCGCGGCGTCGACATCGCCCACCTGCACGGCATCTGGCCCCCGGCCACCCTGCTCGCCGGCCAGATGTGCCGCGCGCTCGGCATCCCTTACATTCTGGCCCCGCACGGCAGCCTGCACGCCGGCGCCCTGGCCGAAAAGTGGCCCCGCAAACGCATCGGCCTCTGGTTTCTGGGCTACGGCGCCCTGATTCGCCACGCCGCCGCGCTGCACCTGCTCAACGACGACGAGCGCCAGATGCCGGGGTTCGTGCCCGCCCCGACACGCTGCTTCGTGCTGCCCAACGGCATCTTCGCCGACGAGTTCGCCACCGCGCCGCCCGCCGGCCTCTTCCGCCAAAGCATGCCCGCGCTCGGCGACGCGCCGTTTGTGCTCTTCCTCGCCCGCCAGCACCCGGGCAAAGGCGGCGCGCTGCTCGGCGAGGCCTTCGCCCGCGTCGCCGCCGCCCGCCCTGACGTGCACCTCGTCGCCGCCGGCCCCGAGCAGGGCGGCCGGCCGCTTCTCGCCGCCGCCGCGGCGCGCCATGGCTTCACCGACCGCCTGCACCAGCCCGGCGCGCTCGACGGCGTGCAAAAGCTGGCCGCGCTGCGCGAAGCCGCCCTGTTCTGCCTGCCCAGCCACCACGAAGGCTTCAGCGTGGGCATCCTCGAAGCGATGGCCAGCGGCGCCCCGGTGGTGATCAGCGACCGCTGCCACTTCGCCGAGGTCGAGGCCGAGGGCGCCGGCCGCGTCGCCCCGTTGGCCCCCGAACCCTTCGCCCAAGCGCTGCTCGATGTGCTCGCCGACCCCGTCGCCGCCCACCAGATGGGCCAGCGTGGCCGTGCCCGCGTGCTCGCCGCCTACACCTGGCCCGCCATCTCCGCCCGCGCGGTGGCCGAATATCAGGCGACCATTCGGCCGTGACCTGCTAAGGAAGCGCCATGCGCGTGCTCTACTTCGGAGATCCGCGGGGCGCCCTGGCCCTGCTCGAACGCGGCGCCACGCTGGTCGGCGTCGTGCACGGCCGCCGCGGCGGCCCCGGCTGGTCCAAACTGCTGCCCCGCCTCGCCGGCGTGCCTCGCTGGACGCGCCCCGACCTGGACGCGGTGCTCGGCCCGCTGGCCGATACAAGGCCCGACCTGATCGTCAGCGGCTTCTACCCGCGGCGCATCCCCGCGAGCGTGCTGGCCCTGGCCCCGGGCATCAACGTGCACCCGAGCGACCTGCCCCGCTGGCGTGGCCCCGACCCGATCACCTGGGCCCTGCGCGCCGGCGACGAGCGGACCGCCATCTGCGTGCACTGGCTGACCGAAGGCGTCGACGAAGGCGACGTGCTGCACCGCGTGCCGGTGCTCATCGAAGCCCGCGACACCGGCGCCCGCCTCGCCGACCGCCTCGAAGCGCAATGCGCCGAGGTCGTCGCCGACGTCGCCCTGCGGCTGCTGCGCGGCGAGAAGCTCGCGCCCCAGCCGCAGATGGGCGAAGTCACCTGGGCGCCGCTGGTCCACCCCGATGAGTGGGAGATCGACTGGTCCCGCCCGGCCGTCGAGATCGACCGCTTCGTGCGCGCCGCCAGCCCCGACCCGGGCGCCTTCACCGGCATCGGCGAAGAGCTGCTGGTCATCCTCGGCGGCCGCCCGCTCTCGGCCGACCAGTTCGAAGCGCTGGTGCCTGGCACCCCGTTCGTGCGCAGCGGCCACGCTTTCATCCGCTGCGGCGAAGACGCCTACCGCCTCGACCGCGTGCGCCTCGGCCAGCGCACCCTCAATGGCCGCCAGCTCGCCGAGCTGCTCGTCTGACGATCGACATCGCGGGTCTCGGCGCCTACACTGCGCCGCCATGGAGACCCTCGACGCCCGCAGCTTTACCGCCGCCCTCAAACAGCTCGAACGCACCGCGCAGAACCGCGGCAACCCGGGCTCGTTCGAGTCGACCGACTGCCGCAACAGCACCCAGTGCATGTTCTGCACGGCCTGCGCCGACTGCCACGCCTGCAACTACGCGACGCAGAGCGAGGGTTGCAGCCATTGCACCCACGTCGCCCGCTGCGTGCAATGCCACCAGAGCAGCCACCTGACCGACTGCAAACGCTGCATCGGCAGCCACTACCTTGAGCACTGCACCGACTGCGCCGAGTGCACCTACTGCTTCGGCTGCATCGGCCTGCTGCGCAAGGAGTTCCACATCCTCAACCAGCCCTACGACCGCAAGACCTACTTCAAGACGGTCAAGGCGCTCCGGGCCGAGCTGGGCTGACCGGCGCGCCGGCTCGGTCGAAGAGCGCGGCGCGGGCCTCAGGCGACATCTCGTCGTCATCGCGCCGCGGCGGCATCGAAGGCTCGACCCGTTCGAGCCAGGCTGACCGAGCCCGGGCCCGCGCGATCAGCGCAAACGGCAGCAACGCCAGCAATCCCAACCCCAACGCCGCCATCGGCGCCGCGACTAGCGCTCGCCCCGCGTCGCCGCGCGCAAACGCGCCGATCGCCCAAGGCGCCGCCAGAACCGCCGGCACCGCCAGCCAGACCACCAGCGCCGCGCCTCCCGGTCGCCCGAGACGGGGCAGGTGCCGCCGCAGCCCCAACGTAAAGGCGCCGAGCGTCACCGAGGCCAGCCCAAGGCCGGTGATCAACCCGGCAAAAGTGCCCACGACGCCCCAGGTTGCGACCTGGCGCGCCAGCGCCGTCGCATCCTCGCCACCGCCGAAACAGGCCGCGACCAGTTCACGCCACGGCGCCGCCCAGAGGCCGATCAACGCTCCGCCCAAAGCCCCCCCGGTGGCCAGCACGCCGGCATACAACGGCGACAAAGGCACATCGCCCCGCGCCAGCGCCTCGGCGCGCCCCTCAGCCACCGAGCACCTCGAACCACAGCCCGCGCAGCGCGTCGAGCAGCGTCGGCAGCAGCGCCGCCACGCCCAGCGCCATCAACGGCGTGCGCAACGTCTGCCAGGTGCGCGCCCCGCCTTCGGCCCGGCCCAACCGGTCGATCAGACCTGCCACGGGCCCAGCGATCAGGTCGACCAACCAGATCGGCAGCCCCAACCACACCGCGCCCACCAGCCACGCCTGCCCGACCGCGATCAACGCGCCCTCATCGGGCCACGCGCCCGCGGGCGCAAACGCAAAACCTGCGGCCAGCCCATGCGCAAACAGCGCGGGCCCGCCCGCGGCAAAAAACACCGCCCAGGCCCAGATCTGCCCCGCATAGGCCAACCCCGGCGCCGCGCCCGTCGACCACGCCGCCGTCGCCCGCACCGGCAAGCCGGCGAGCAGGCCCAGCAAGGCGCCCAGCGCCAGCTCGCCGATCAACCCCGCGACCGTGAATACCGGCGCCGTGGGCGCCACCGCCGACAACCACGCCGCCAGCCCCGCGCCGAGCACCCACCGCGGCGCCAGCCCGCCCAACGGCAACACCGCCGTCGCCGCCAGCACCCGCGCCGCGATCGCCCAGCTCACGCCCCACCCCAAAGCAGCCGGGTGAACGCCAGCAGTTCATCGGCGATCCAGGGCCATGACGCCGCCCAGACCAGCGCCACCACCAGCACCCGCGGCACCTGCGTCAACGCCGGGTCGCGCCAGGTCGTGAACGCCTGCAAAACGCTGCCGAGCGCCCCGGCGACAAACGACCCCAGCGCCACCGGCAACGCCAGCCAGACCGCCAGCGTCAACCCGCGCAGCACCAGTTCCAGCGTCTCAGGCGGCATAGCTGCGCACGAAGCCCCGCACCAGCAGCGACCAGCCATCGGCCGCCACGAACAACAAGAGCTTGAAAGGCAGCGAAACCAGCCGCACCGACAGCTGGTGAAAACCCAATGCGGTCAAGGTGTTGGCTGTCAGCAGATCGACGATGAGGAAGGGCAGAAGCAGCAGCACACCCAGCTGAAACGCCGCGGTCAGCTCGGTCACCATGAACGCCGCGACCTTCAGCGCCGGCCCCGCCGCCGTTTGCGCCGGGTCGAGCGTGCGCGCTGCATCGAGCAACGCCGCCAGGTCTTCGGGCCGGGTATGCGCGCTCAGCCAATGATCGAGAATCGGCCATCCGGTCGCCGCCGCCCTGGCCCAGGCCACCGGGTCATCGGCCGGCAGCCCGTCCACCGCCGTGGCCAGCGCGCTCGCGACCGGCGCCATGACCACCGCCGCCAGCACCGCCGCGAGCCCCAGCAACACCGGCCCCGGCAAAAGCCCCCGCGCGCCCAACCCGCCGCGCAGCACGCCCAGCACGACCGCCGCCTTGGC
>JAGQJJ010001114.1 GCA_020430675.1 Myxococcales bacterium | reverse complement strand
GCCGGTGGTGGTGGTGACCGCGTTCGGCGACCTGGACGACGCCGTCGCCGCCATGAAGCGCCAGGCGCTCGACTACGTCACCAAGCCGATCGATCTCGACGACCTGCTGGCGAAGCTCGAGCAGGTGCTGGCCGAGGGCCGCGCGGGCGGCGGGGCCAAATACGTGCAGCGCCACCTTGACCGCGGCAAGCTGCTGCCCCGCACGCGCATCGAGCTGCTGCTGGACCGCGACGGCTGGTTCCTTGAGGTGTGCCCGATCGCCGGCTACCGCACCGGACCGGGCGTCAAACCCGGCGCCAGCCTGATCGGCGGCGTCGGCCTCGTCAGCGGCGTCGAATGCCTGATCAGCGCCACCGAGAGCACCGTCAAGGGCGGCGCGATGAATGAGTTCTCGGTGCTCAAGAGCCGGCGGCTGGCCGAGATCGCCGAGAGCAACGGCCTGCCGACGATCAACCTCGTCGAGTCGGCCGGCGCCGATCTGCCCAATCAATCCAAGATCTTCGTGCCCGGCGGCGCCGGCTTCCGCGACCTGACGCGGGCCTCGAAGGCGCGCCAGCCCACGGTCTGCGTCGTCTTTGGCAGCTCGACCGCCGGTGGGGCCTATGTGCCGGGCATGAGTGACTATGTGGTCATGATCAAAGACCGGGCCCGCGTCTATCTGGCTGGGCCGCCGCTGGTCAAGATGGCGACCAACGAAGACGCCGATGACGAGTCGCTGGGCGGCGCGGCGATGCACAGCCGAACCAGCGGGGTCAGCGATTACCTCGCCGCCGACGAGCGCGAGGCCATCCGGCTGGGGCGCGAGATCATCGCCGCGCTCGAATGGCGCAAACAGGGCCCGGGGCCGACGCACCCGGCCGACCCGCCGCTCTACGACCCCGAAGAATTGCTCGGCATCGCCTCGGCCGACGTGCGCCAGCCCTTCGACGCGCGCGAGGTCATCGCCCGCATCGTCGATGGGTCGCGCTTTCACGAGTTCAAGCCGCTGTTCGGCCCGACGCTGATCACCGGCTGGGCGACCGTGCACGGCTACCCGGTGGGCGTGCTGGCCAATCAGGGCGCGCTGTTCAGCGAGTCGGCGCAGAAGGGCGCGCAGTTCATCGAGCTGTGCAACCAGAAGTCGGTGCCGCTGCTGTTCTTGCAGAACATCACCGGGTTCATGGTGGGCACGGCCTACGAGCAGGGCGGCATCATCAAGCACGGCGCGAAGATGATCAACGCGGTGAGCAACAGCACCGTGCCGGCGATCACCATCATGATGGGCGCGAGCTACGGTGCAGGCAATTACGCAATGTGCGGGCGGGCTTACGAGCCGCGCTTCTTGTTCTCGTGGCCCAATCACAGGATCGCGGTGATGGGCGGCGAGCAGCTCGCGGGCGTGCTCGACATCGTCAAACGCGGCGCCGCGGCGCGGGCGGGCACGGCGGTCGATGAAGCCGAGCTGATGATGATGAAGACCATGTTGCAGCAGCAGATCGACAAAGAGAGCGACGCCTTCTTCGCCTCGGCCCGGCTGTGGGACGACGGCCTCATCGACCCGCGCCAGACGCGCGATGTCATCGGCATCAGCCTGTCGGCCGCCCATACGCCGCCCGTCGAGGGCACGATGGCGTTTGGCGTCTTCCGCCATTGAGTCCCGGGGAGCAAGGCGCGATGCGATTTGAGAGCGTGCTGGTGGCCAATCGCGGCGAGATCGCGTGCCGCGTGCTGCGCACCTGCCA
>JAGQJJ010001113.1 GCA_020430675.1 Myxococcales bacterium | reverse complement strand
GGGCGGCGATGGCGGTCAGGGCGGCGCCGGCGGTGAAGGCGGCGCGCCGATGTGGGCTGCCCCGCCGGCCGCCAAACCCCTCCAGCGCCTCTCGCGCGTCGAGTACGCCCATACGCTGGGCGACCTGCTCGCCGCCGACGCGCCCGCGCTGATCGAGGCGTTGCCGCCGGACGTCGAGTCGCTGGGCTTCGACAACCAGGCCGAGAGCCAGGCCGTGCCCACGCTGCTCGCCGAGCGCTACCTCGAAGTCGCCGAGCAGCTCGCCGACGAGGCGGTCACTCGGCCGGAGGTCGTCGCCTGCGAAGCCCCGAGCGCCCCCGAGGACTGCGCGCGCGCCTTCCTCGCCGCCTTCCTGCCCCGCGCCTTCCGCCGGCCCATCACCGCGGACGAGTTGGACCGCTTCGTCGAGACCTATGCCCTGGGCGCCGCCGAAGGCGACCACGCGGCCGGCCTCTCGTTTGCCCTGGTGCACGCGCTGCTCGCTCCGCCCTTCCTCTACCGCCTCGAAGACGAAGGCGCCCCGGTCGAGCGCGGCGATGGCTCGGTCGAGGTGCCGGTCGGCGCCTACGGCATGGCCAACCGGCTCTCGTACGCCCTGTGGCGCACCATGCCCGACGACGTGCTCTTCGCCGCCGCCGCCGCCGACGCGCTGCACACGCCCGAGCAGATCCGGGCCCAGGCCGAGCGTCTGCTCGCCGATCCCCGCGCCGAAGCCATGTGGGCCGACTTCTTCGCGCAGTGGACGGGCATCGACCAGCTCGCGACGGTCGAGAAGGACGCGGCGATGTTCCCCGAGTTCGACGCCGCCCGCGCCGGCCTGCGCGCCGAGACCGAGGCATTTGCCCTCGATGTCGTCTTCGGCGACGACCCGCGCCTGGCGACGCTGCTGACCGCCGACCACGCCTTCGCCAGCCCCGAGACGGCGGCGCTGTACGACGTCGACCCGCCCGACGCCGCGCTCACGCGCGTCGCGCTCGACCCCACCGTGCGCGCCGGCCTGCTGACCCAACCCGCAGTGCTCGCCGTGCACGCGCAGTCCACGCGCACCTCGCCGGTGCTGCGCGGCCATTTCATCCGCGAATCGCTCCTCTGCGGGGGCGTGCCCGAACCGCCGCCGGGCACCAATACCAGCGTGCCGTTGATCGACCCGCAGAACCCGAACTTCGACGACGACCCCTTCGCCGAGACGATGATCAACCCCGAATGCCTGGGCTGCCATCGCCTGATGAACCCGCTCGGCTGGGCGCTCGAAGGCTTCGACGCCATCGGCCGCTATGCGCCCGACCGCCGCGGCCGGCCGATCTCAACCGCCGGCGAGCTGTACCGCAGCGACGTCGACGGCCCGTTCGACGGCCCGCGCGCCCTCGCCGAGCGCCTCGCCGGCAGCGCCCAGGTGCACGCCTGCGTGGCCACGCATTGGTTCCGCTTCGCGCACGGCCACGCCGAGCGTCCCGGCGACCGCCCGGCGCTCGAAGGGCTGATCGACGACTTCACCGCGAGCGGCGGCGACCTGCACCAGCTGCTGCTCGACACCACCACCGCCGACACCTTCCGGTTGCGCTGAGGAGGCCGCCATGATCGACCGACGCTCCTTCCTCCGCGGCGCTGCCGGCGCCCTCATCAGCCTGCCGCTGCTCGAAGCAATGACCGCCTGCTCGCCCGATGGCACCGCGCTCGACCTGAAGCTGGGCGTCAAACGCGGCGCCGGCCGGGCCCGCGTGC
>JAGQJJ010001112.1 GCA_020430675.1 Myxococcales bacterium | reverse complement strand
GGTCTGGAACCTGTCAACGTGTTTTTTTTGTTTCTTGCGACCGGCCAGACGGTGCGTTGACAGCGCCCCGCTTCCGGCCCAACATCCGCGCGCGGACGGATTGGAGGTGAGCCGCGATGGGCCGATCCACCCTGCTGCTGACGCTGTTTTTTGCCATGACCGCCTGCCAGCGGGCGCCCGATGTCGCGGCGCCGCCCGATCCGGTCGTGGCGACGATCGACGGCACGCCGGTCACGCGCTCGACCTATGTCGAAGCGCTGATGAACGCCCAGGGCAGCGCCTTTTTTCCCAGGTTCGTCGAGCGCTTCCTCGTCGACCGCGAGGCGCGCGCCGCCGGGGTCACGGTGACCGACGAAGAGGTCACCGCGCTGGTCGACAAGGAGGCGCAGGCGGCGATCGAAGGGCGCTTCCAGGGCAACCGCGAGGCCTTCGCCGCCCAGCTCGCCGCCTACGGACTCGAGATCGACGACTGGCGGCAGAACCGCGCCGAGGTGCACCGAACGCACCTGCTCGTCGAGCGGCTGCTGAAGACCAAGGTCGATGAAGGCCGGGTGCGCGCGCTGTTCGATCTGCGCTTCGGCCCCGGCGGCAAACGGCGCAAGGTGAGCCACATTTTCATCAGCACGGTGCCCGCCACCTCGCGGTTCTATACCCCGGCCGACTTCGAGGCCGAGCGCGACAAGGTGGTCGCCGAGGCAAAAGCACGGGCGACAAAGGCGCGCGCCGAGCTGGCCGAGGGCGCGGATTTTGCCGCGCTCGCCGCCGCGCAGAGCGATGACCGCACGGCCAGTCGCGGCGGTGATCTGGGCGCGCAGTGGTCGGGGCGCTTCGGCGCTGCGTTCGACCAGGCCATCGAGCGGTTGTCGGTGGGCGAGATCTCGCCGGTGATCGAGAGCCGACGCGGTTTTCATGTGGCCCAGGTGACCGGGGTGCGCAAGGGCGCGACCTACGCGGGGCGGGTCATCCGCGTGTCGGCCAAGAGCCGCGATCGCGACGACGCGCGCGATGAAGCGGCGCGCTTTGCCGAGGCCCGACAGGTGGCCGACGCGCTGCGGACGCGCGTGGTCGGTGGCGAGGCGTTTGAAGAGGTGGCGCGCAAGGAGTCGGCCGATGCGCTGACGCGCGAGCGCGGCGGCGATCTGGGTCGCTTTGCCCCCGGCCGCCTGGGCCCGGAGGCCGATGCGGTGCTCGAGACGCTGCCCATCGGCGAGGTCTCGGCGCCGGTGCGCGTCTCGGATGGCTATCTGCTGCTGCGGCTCGACGAGCGCACGTTCCGGCCGAGCGATGATCGCAAGTTGGTGCGGCATCTGCTTTTTTCGACCGAGTACGAGCGCGTGAAGGCGCGGCGCCTGGGCGATGGGCTCGAAGCGCGGGCCAAGGCGCTGGCGGAGGAGCTGCTGGCCAGCCTCACCGGCGGCGCGGACTTCGCCGAGCTGGCGCGGACGCGGTCGGAGGATGAGCTGACCCGCCGCGGCGGAGGCGCGCTGAGCAATTACATGCCGGGCGCGCTCGGCGAGGCGGTCGAAGCCGGGCTGGCCCAGATGAAGGTCGGCGAGGTGCGGCTGGTGCGCGGCGAGAACGGCTTTCATCTGATCAAGCTCGACGGCGTGATCGAGTCGGATTTTGCCGCGGTGCGTGCCCAGCTTGAGACCGAGCTGCGCGAGAAGCCGGTCAGCCCCGATGACGTGAAGGACTACCTGGCGTCGCTCCGGGCACGCGCCCGAA
>JAGQJJ010001111.1 GCA_020430675.1 Myxococcales bacterium | reverse complement strand
GATGGCGATGATCGCGATCGGCCGACCCGCTGCGGCCAGCGCCATCCCCGAGGCCCTGCTCGCCAAGGAGCTCGCCCCGCGGCAGCGCCTCGCCCACGACGCGCTGTTTTTTGGCGCCCGCTTTGGCGAGCCGCTGAAGACCACGGCCGATGTGGATCGCGTGCTCTCGTTCTGGTTCGGCGCGCTCGACGCCGACGGCCTCGCCGACGCCGACCACACGAAGCGCTGGTTCACCAAGAGCCCGGAGTTTGACGAGACGCTGCGGACCACGTTTGGCACCGAGCACACGGCGGTCGCCGAGGGGCACCGCAGCGAGTGGCTGAACACGCCGCGCGGACGGCTGGCGTGGATCATCGTGCTCGACCAGTTCTCGCGGAATCTGAGCCGCGACAGCGCGGCGATGTACGCGCATGACGAGGCGGCGGTGCACGCCGTGCTCGACGGCCTCGACCGTGGGCACGACCGCGCGCTGTGCACCGATGAGCGCGTCTTCTTCTACATGCCGCTCATGCACAGCGAGTCGCTGACGCATCAGGACCGCTGTGTGGGCCTGTTTGCGGCGCTGCACGATCAGGTGAGCGGCGCGGCGCGGGATCGCGTGGCCAACAACCTCAACTACGCGCGCCGCCACCGCGACATCGTCGCGAAGTTCGGGCGGTTTCCGCATCGCAACGCGCTGCTCGGGCGCGAGAGCACCGCGGAAGAGGTCGAGTTCCTCAAGCAGCCCGGCTCGGCGTTCTGATCGCCGGTCAATCGGCACCGATCAGCGGGAAATCGAGGCACCGCAAGGCTTCGCGCTGCAAGGGCCCGTCGCCGACATCGGCCGCGTAGCGCAACACCGCCAGTTCGCCGACCCGCCAGACATCATTGTCCCAGCCAGCGCCGACCCGCTCGACGGCCCGACCGGCCAGGTCGGGGCGCGCGGCGCCGATCAAGCGTGCGGCCAGCGCGGCGTCGACGGGATGTTCCGGGGCCCAGGGCTCTTGCACCGAGGCACGATGCCGAGGTCTCGGCGCGCAAGCAACCGCCCGATGACAACCACATCATGATACATTGCGGTACAGGATGAACACGCACCCGCCCCCCGCGTCGCCGCCGGCAGACCCTTGCACGGAGGTGCCGCAATGACGCGCTGGTTCGGTCCCCTCGCCTGTCTGTGGCTCGCCGCCTGCGGGCCGCTCGAACGTCGCCCCGACGTCCTCATCGATCATCAGACCCAGCAGAACCTGACGCCGACGCCCACCGCGACGGCGCCCCTGCCCGAAGCCCCGGCGATGCCACCGGCACCGCGCTCCGATGCCCACCATCTGGCCAGCCTGCACCCCGAGGTGCGCGCCATGGCCCTCGCGCTCGCCGAGCAGGCCGAGGCCGCCGGGGTGCCCATCCGCTTCATCTCGGGCCATCGCCGCTTCAACCCGCGCGCCGCGCGCGCTCGGGCCGGACGGGCGAGCTGGCATCAGTTCGGCATGGCGATCGATCTTGTGCTCGCCGACCGCAAGGGCATGGCGGATGCGCTCGACCACTATTCGAACGACCGGGAACGCTGGCAGACGGTGGGGCAGATCGCCAAGCGGCTCGGCTTCACCTGGGGGCTTGAGTGGCGGCGCGAGGAGGTGGTGCATTTTGAGTGGCATCCGGGCATGCCCTCGGCCATTCGCCGCCCCACGCTCAACGCCCTGCTGGCGCTCACCGGCCCCGATGGCGCCGATCTGACCCGCCTTTGGGCGTA
>JAGQJJ010001110.1 GCA_020430675.1 Myxococcales bacterium | reverse complement strand
GGCTGATCGAAGGCTGCGCCGCGCAATTGCTGCGCATGCGCAAGGCGCTGGGCGCGAAGGTGGCGATCCTGGCCGACGTGCAGGTCAAACACGCGGCGCCGCTGGCCGCGCTCGATCCGGATCAGGCGGCGCGC
Organism: Myxococcales bacterium; assembly: GCA_020430675.1. The sequence goes on along the minus strand of JAGQJJ010001110.1, from coordinate 1,595 downwards.
GACACGGTGTTTCGCGGCCACGCCGACGCGCTCGTGGTCTCGGGCACCGGCACCGGCGCGCCCACGCCACGCGCGAAGATCGAAGCGGTGCGCGCCGCCGTGCCTGAGGTGCCGGTTTTTGTCGGCAGCGGCACCACCGCCGAGACCCTCGATCCCACGCTGGCCGATGGTTTCATCGTGGGCACCGCGCTCAAACGCGACGGCCGGGTCGACCTCGAGCGCGCCCGCGCGGTGCGCACGGCGGCTTATTCGAGTGGCAAGCGGGTGTAGATGCCCGAGCCGCCGGTCACCCCGCCGATCAGGTCGACGTAGCCCAGGCGCTCGAAGGTGCTGTAGACGTCGTTGCAGTTGAGGTTGCCCATCGCCCGCGCGGTGAACTCGGCCTCGACGCCTTCGCCGATGCTGTCGAACTGGTACCAGTAGTAATGCGGGTCATCGAGCGAGAAGTGCAGCGCCTGCCAGGTGGGCAGGGTGAAAGCGCCCGGGTCCGAAGGGCATTGCCCGCGCACGCCGTCGGTGCAGCAGACGTTGAAACCGGGCGTGGCCGCGACCGGGTCCGGGAAGCGCGCGACCTCTTTGACCCCGCCTCGGGTGACCTGCTCGTTCTGGAACGAGGTGACCGCGCCATCATAGATGCGGCGCAGGTTCATCACCGCCTCGCTGGTCTTGCTGCGGCGCACCGCCCGATCGAGCGCGGGGATGGCCACCGCGGCGAGCAGGCCGATGATGGCCACCACGATCATGAGCTCGATGAGCGTGAATCCCGACCTTCGACGTCGCGCCCCCGCGGCGTTCTCCATCTGGCGGCCTCCCCCCGATTGCGCACCGATGCCAGCCGGTTCACTCTACCCAAAACACGTGGAGCGGCCAACGCCAAGTTCCGGGCGAGCCAGCGAATCGTTGCCCCGATGGGCGCATCTGAACGATCCTGAAGAGGTGTCTCTGCCGGAGGCGGTTTGCCCCGAAGGAAGGACCATGTCGGCAAGCGGATGGCGGGCGCGCTCGCGCTCTCGGTGGTGCTGCATGCCATCTACCTGCCGGTCACGCTCTGGCTCCTGCTGGTGCACCCCATCGAGCCCAAGGCGCATGACAACCCGCCGATGCGCGCGGTGCCCATCCTCAGTGAAGACGAGGTCGACGCGCTGATCGCCGCTGCGCCGCAGCCACCGGCGCCCCCAGCCGCCGCCCTGCCGCCGCCACCGCCGCCACCGCCTCCACCGCCACCGCCGCCCGACCCGCTCGATGGCCAGGTGGTCGAGATTCCGCCGCCGGCCAACGAAGAGGTGCCCGACGACGCGCGCTTCTTGTCGGAGTACAACAGCAAGGTCGACCGCGAGATGCAGAGCGCGCGGCGCGAGTCGCCGACGCCGGCGATGACGCGCTCGGAGCGCCGCGTGATCTCGCCGGGCACCGATGAGAACGGCACCATCGACGCGCTCGAGCGCGTGCGCAAGCCGAAGGACCAGCCGGTCGCCGAGGCGCTGACGCCGGGCGATGCGCGCAAGTCGGCGCCGCAGAAGCGGCCCGAGACGCCGGCCGAGCGGGCGACGGAGCAGAAGGTCGTCGAGCGCCGCGCGGCGCCGGTGCGGGAGGGC
>JAGQJJ010001109.1 GCA_020430675.1 Myxococcales bacterium | reverse complement strand
GCCTTCTTCGTGCAAGAGGCGCACGCCTCGCACCGGCGGGCCGATGACACGATCCTGCGGGTCACCCCGCGCCATGGTATCGGCTTCTTCGACGGCTCGGTCTTTGCGCCCGGCCCTGACGAGACCCGCGTGCCGGCGGCCGATCTGGTGCTGAGCTGGCTGGAGCGCGAGGCCTACGCGGTGCGCGTCTGGCTGCCGCCGCGGCTGCGCGCGCTCGACCCGCCGCCCGAAGCGACCCCGCGCCCACCCGTGCCGGCGCTGGTCGTGCGGCTGTTGCAGCGGTTCAAGGCCGCCGGCATCGACGTGCGCGCCGAGTGGATCGGCGAGCGATGGATTCTGGGAGACAGCGTGCTGGGCGCCGACGAGGGGGACAGCCTGCTCGATCGGCTGCGGCCCGGCACCACCCTCTGGCCGCCGCCCGAGGGCGACGCGACTTGAGAAGAATGGAGGCGTTCGCGTGGCACTGAGAGGATTCAACGCGACTTCGGTCAGCCCCGGCGAGCCGCTGACCGCGCAAGCGTGGAATGACATCGGTCGACGCGCTCGGCGAGGTCTACGCGGAGTTGAACGCCCGCCGGAGCGCCGTGGTGCGCATCACCAACCCCGAGATCGACCTGCGCACGGTGCGCGTCGTGGCCCGCCATGCCACGCACTCGCCGATCGAGGCCATCCGCCCCACCGGCGACGTCACCGACCATGTGCTCGCCGGCATTCGCCCGGGCGCCTGGGTCGTGCAGGCCGAAGCCGCGGGCTATGTGGGTCAGCAGGTGAACCTGGCGGTGCCCGAAGAGGGCGAGCCGGCGCCGCTGCCCATCGCGCTGCAACCCGCCGGGGCGCGCATGCCCAAGCTGTTCGGGGCCAACTTCCGCGACGCCGAAGCGGCGCTCGAAGAGGCCGGCATCGACATCGGCGAGATCTACGACATCACCGGCACCGAGTTCGTGCTCGAAGAGGCCAAGCGCGAGCTGGGCGACGGCAGGGTGGTCGTGCAGCTTCCGGCGCCCGACACGGTGGTCCTGCCCGGGCAGCGCGTCGGCCTCGTGGTCGGCGCCGCGCTCGAAGCGCAGCCGTCGGTGGTCATGCCTTCGCTGGTCGGCATGACGCTCGAAGAGGCCCGCCGCGCCCTCGAAGCGCTCGGCCTGATCGTCGGCCGCCACGACCGCCGCACCACCGCGGCGGTGCGCATCCCCATCGACCGCGGATAACGGCAGAGGAGCCTTCTCATGGCCGAGTTGAACAAAGCCAAGGTCTTCATCGAGGTCAGCGACAAGCCGGTCACCTCGACGGTGGTGCGCAGCGGCAAGGCGGTGCCGGTCGCGGCGGTCAACGCCGCGCTCAGCAACGACTGGGTCGGCCGTATCGTGCCCGAGCAGCCGCAGGATCAGGCCCATGTCGTCTCGCAATCGATCGTCGCCGGATCGGTCATCCCCAAGGGCACCGTGGTCGACCTGGTGCTCGCGCCGGTCGGCGAGGTGCCGGTCTTCATCTTCCAGGGCGCGCACGCCGACCTGGCCCAGCGCACGGTCTACAACCTGCTCGCCTCGGACGCGCTCGACGAGCAGGTGATCGAGGTGCTGACCAAGCGGCCGCGGCCCGAAGAGGTGAGCGACGAAGAGCGCCGTGTGGTCACCGCGGCGTTGCAGCAGCTCGACATCCAGCTCGACGAAGGCGACCCGACGCGCAACTACGCCGCCGGGCACGCCACGCTGCGCAACGCGCTGGCCTTCAAGGTC
>JAGQJJ010001108.1 GCA_020430675.1 Myxococcales bacterium | reverse complement strand
CGGCCCGATCAGCGCCGAGGCGCGCGAGGCGCTGGCGATCAGCCTGGGCGACGCCGCGCAGCGCGAGGCCCTGCGCGCGGTGCTCAACGCCGCCCGCGCCCGCCCCGGACGCACCGGGCTCGCCGCCATCGAGGCGGTCCATCAACGCTATCTGCTCGGCCGAATCGACGTGCTGGCCCCCACCGGCGACGCCGAATACGACCGACTGTTGCCCCTGCTCGGCAGCGCGCGCCTGCACCTGCGGCGCACCTCCTGGCCGCCTGCGGTGCATTGGACGCCCCAGGCGGCCGCGCTGGGCGCCGCGCTGGGCAGAGCCGATGACGAGGGCCCCATCGCCGAGCTGCCCGAGCTGGTCGCTGCCGACGAGACGATCGAAGAGGTGGTCACCGTGCGCGCTGAGAAGCGGTCATGAAGCCGGCCAGCGAGGCGCAGGCCGAGGACGCCCCCGCAAGACTGCAACCCCGCGGCCGCGCCGCCTATCGCGACCGCGCCCGCCCGCAGACGACCGGCGCCGCCCTCGCCGGGCGCCTTGACGCGCTGGGCTGGAGCGCGCTCGAGCTGGCCGAGCGCGTCAAAGAAGAGGCGCGACAGGCCGGCGATGACCGCCTCGCGCGCGTCTCGCACCGCACCATCCTGCGCTGGATCGACGGGCGTCCGCCGCTCGACGAGTCGGTCGCCGAGGGCATCTGCGGGGCGCTCGGGCTGGGCTGGAGCGAGCTGCGGAGCGCGTGGAAGGCCGAGCGTCGCACCCGCGGCGTGCAGCGCGCCGCGGCGCAGGCCGTCGCGGGGCCCTTCACGCTGTCGGCCCTCTCGCCCTTTCTCGCCAGCCATATCGGCCTCGACCTCTTGCTGCCGGCGTGGCGCACCGACGCGCCCTTCGCCGAGACCGTGGCGCGACCGCTCGAAGACCTGGCGCACGCGCTGGCCAAGGCCCCCACCGAGACGCCGGGCGAGGCGTTGTCGGCCGCTGCCGGCGCGCTGTGGCACGCTTTTGCCGATGCGCCGGGCCTGTTCGCCCACCTGTTCATCAGCTCGCCCGGCTGGAGTGGGCTGGATCGCGAAGCTCGGCGGCGCCTCGAAGCCGCTGCCGATGGCGTCTCGGGTCGTCTGAACGACGTCTTGCTCGCCGCCAGCGCGCCGACCAGCAGCGTGCCCACGCTGCGGCTGTTGACGTTGCATTTTGCGGTGGGCCTGTACGCGCTGATCGCCCATGGCCGCCTCGGTCTGGGCCTCTTCGGCCCCTGGACGGGCGCCGAGCGACCGGAAGACGTGGATCGGGCCGCGCAGGCGGCCATCGAGGCGTTTGCCGCGCTGCTCGCGCCCAGCCTCGCCGACGAGGTCGAGGCCCCCTCGGCCAATTTTGCGCCCCCACTGCCCGCGGCTTTGCCGCCACCGCCCGCGGCGGAGGGTCTGCCCGGCGCGCCGCCCGCGAGCAGCGGCGGCCGGTTGGCGGCGGCGATGGCCGAGGCCGGCATGACCCTACGCGAAGTGGCCAACCGCGCCCGCGACCTGGACCGCGGCGCGCGCCCGATCTCGCATATGGCCGTCGCGCGCTGGCTGGGCGGTGATCCGCCCTCCGATCAGAACGCCGCCCGCGCCATCGCCGACGCGGTGGGCCTCGACGCCGTCGACTACGAGCCCGAGCGCGTCGACATCGGCGAGCTTTACCCGGGCCACCGCAGCCTCGACGTGCCCGAGGCCGACATCCGCCGCGCGTTCGACGCCGGCCTGCCGG
>JAGQJJ010001107.1 GCA_020430675.1 Myxococcales bacterium | reverse complement strand
CGAGCACCAGCGCGTGGGTGATGCGGGGGTCGGCGATGTCTCGCTCGTAATGCCATTCGACCGTCTCGAGCGCGTGCACGAAGAAGACGCCATAGCGCTGCGCGCCGCGGGGCTGCAAGCGACGGATGGCATAGCGATGGCACGTCACCTGGTAGGGCAGCGCTGCGGCCGGCGTGCCATCGAGCCAGTATACCTCCTGGCGCAGCAGGCGACCCCCGAGGGCCCGCCGGGCCTCTCGCGTATCGTCGTCGAGCCATGGGTCCGCGCCCCGGTCGAGGGTCGAGTCGGGCAGGGTCCAGGCGTCGCGATCGCCCGCGAAGTACTCGTCAACGAAGGCCTGCGAGAGCGTCGCGCCCGCCCCGCGGGCCCCGTTGTGGTACCAGCTCACGGTGCGCACCGGCGGCACTTGATGGCCGCCCTTGGCGGTGTCGACCGCGCCGAGGTGCTCGGCGTCGAGACGCTCGACCCGGCCAAAGCCGACGAAGGTCCGCTCGACGCCGTCGTAATGGCCGTGCCGGTAGCGATAGCGGCGCACCAGGCGGGTGTCGGAGAAGTGGTCGCGCTCCTCGACCTCAGCCACGACCTGCATCGGGAACGGCAGGCCGCCGATCCACTTGACGCCGGCGGCCCGGTCGGCGAGCAGGTCGCGCGTCGACGGGCGGAAGGTGACGGTGCGGGTCGCGCCCAGGCCGTTGTCGAGCCGGCGCAACAGATAGGGCTTGTTCGGGGCGAAGCGATAGCAGAACCGCCGGGCCTGGCGATCGCCGACGTGCAAGACGAGGCACTCGGTGCCATCGCCGAACAGATCGACAAATTCGAGGCGGCTGCGCGCGGTGAAGGGCGCTGGCAGGGGCAAGGTGAACGGCGCGGCGAAGCGGTTGCCGGACTGGTTGAGCCAGACCCGCACCGCGCCCCCGTCGGCGTAGGCCAGATCGGTGGTGCCCGAGCCATCGGCGTCGCCCAACGCGAGACGGGCCACGTCGAAGTCGGGCCCAAAGCGCGGCGGGTTCTGCATCACGACGCGGGCGGCGAAGCGTCCGTGGCCCAGGTGGGGCCAGTACTCGACCCGCCCGTCGCGGATGCGGGCGAGCTGGGCGCGGCCGGCGCCGGCCATGTCGGTAAAGGTCAGCAGCTCGCGGACCTCGCCGGGGCGCGCCAGGGGCAGCTCGGCGGGGCGGTGGGCGCGTTCTGGGGCGTCGAAGCCGCGGCCATGGCCCGGGAAGATGCGCATGCCGTTGAGCTCCATGCGCAGGAGGTCGCTGAGGCCGTCGCCCGACATGTCGATGAGCTGGCTGTGTTCGTCGGCCAGCTCGGTGGGCGCGCCGCGCAGCGGCAAAAACGGCCCGAAGCGCCCCGCGCGGCCCTCGTAGAAGCCGGCCTGACCAGCGCGCTGCACGAGCAGATCGAGGTAACCCGAGCCGGTCAGGTCGACAAGCCGCGCGTCGTGGCCCTCGGCCTGGCGCTCGATGGGGAACGCGGGCAGCGCGCAAGCCGCGCCGTAGCCGACCCGGCCGTCGGCAAGCGCGACCGGCGGGCGGTACAGCACCGAGTCTCCGTCGACGTAGAGCACCCCCGGCAGGCCGTCGCCGTGCAGGTCGACGAGCCGCGCGCCAGCCCGATCCAGCTCGGCGATCGGCGCGCCGGCGAGGTCCACCAGCGGTTCGAAGCGCCGGCCCTCGGGCTCGAACGCGGTGAAGTCGATGCGAGTCTCGGGCAGCGCCGCCGATGACCACCCACCCGAAGCG
>JAGQJJ010001106.1 GCA_020430675.1 Myxococcales bacterium | reverse complement strand
AAGCGATCGGTCGCGCCGTATGCCTTCTGATGCAGCGCCGCCGAGGTGATCGTGGCGCCGATGGGAAGCAGGCCGCCGCTGAGCGCCTTGGCCAGCACCAGCACGTCGGGCACGAAGCCCTCGTTTTCAAAGGCGAATCGGGCGCCGATCCGACCCAGCCCGGTCTGCACCTCATCGAGCACCAGCAGGGCCCCGTGGGTGCGGCACAGGGCCTGCGCGGCGGCCAGGTAGCCTTCGGGCGCGAGATGCACGCCGCCTTCGGCTTGCAGCGGCTCGACCAGAAAGGCGCCGCGCTGCTCGGCGCGCAGGGCGGCTTCGAGCGCGTCGAGGTCGCCAAATGGCACCGCCGCGCCGCCGGGCAGCAATGGCTCGAACGGCGCGCGCAGGCGGGGCGTGCCCATGGCGCCCAGCGTGCCCAGGCTGGTGCCATGAAAGCCGCCCTCGCAATGGACATAACCGGCGCGTCCGGTGACTGCGCGGGCCAGCTTGAGACCCGCTTCCACCGCCTCGGCACCGGTGCTCGACCAGAGCATCACCTGCAAGGGCGCGGGCAACCACTCGGCCAGCCGCCGGGCAAGCGCGGCGGCGTGCGGCGTGGGCCCCAGGTGGTTGAAGTTGGGCGCCGCGGTGGCCAGATGCCCTTGCAGCCGCGCGATCAGGCGCGGGTGGTTGTGGCCGATGTTGACGCTGCCAAAGCCGGCCAGCGCGTCGAGGTATTCGCGACCCGCGTCGTCGTACATGCGCGTGCCTTCGGCGCGCACGAAGACGCGGCCATAGCCCAGAAGGCCGAGCAGCTTGATGAAGGCTGGGTCGAGGTGGCGCTGCCAGGTCTCGATGATCTCTTCGCGGGTCAGGGCCATGGCTATTCCAGGATGACATCCATGAAGAGATCGGCGAGGGCGCCATGGCCGAGCGCGTTGGGGTGAATGCAGGTCAGATCGAACCAGACCTCCGAGTTCGGGCCGCGATAGCAGGGGCCGTCTTCGTCGGCGGCGCGGAAGCCATGGCCGCAGAAGCCTTCGAGCATGAAGGTCATGTCGACGCCATACTCGACGGCGATGGCCATGTACTGCTCGTTGGCCCAGATCACCATGTCGCGCAGGGCGTCGGGGTCGGGCACCGGCGCGCCGAAGCCGGCGAGGCCGGCCGCCGGGCACGAGGTCAGGTCGGCAGTGCCATCGGTGAACTCGTACAGGTTGGCAAAGACCACAAACACGCCGTTGGGGAAGCGATCGGGCGCGCGCACCCAGCGCATGGCATCGCGCATCAGGTCGACAAACTCGGTCGTCTGCACCCACAGGTCTTCGACCGAGCGACCCTCGATGGCATGCTGCGTAAGGCTGGCGATGTCATTGCCGCCCATGGTCATGACAAAAAGCGTGCGGCGATCGCGCGTCTCTTCGGGCACGCAATCGGACATGAGCTGGCGGTCTTGCAGCAGGTCATCGGTGCGCGCGCCGTATTTGGCGCAGTTGGCAAAGTCGCCCGAGTCCCGCACGAGGCCGACGCCGTCGATCAGGTTGACCTGCCACCAGAGCGGATCGGGGGCTTGCAGGCCAAAATGCTCGGCGAGGCGGCCGGCCATGCGCACGCGGTAATAGGTGGCCGGGTCGTTGGGCGGCGTGCCGACGGTGATCGAGTCGCCGACAAAGACCACGCGCTCGATGTCATCGATCTGCTGGTGGTTGGTGCCTTCGCAATGGGCGCCAATGATGCCGTGGAACTGGTCGTAGTCGGGGCCATCGACGCCGCCGTT
>JAGQJJ010001105.1 GCA_020430675.1 Myxococcales bacterium | reverse complement strand
CCCGCCGAGCGCACGCAACGCGGCGCGGCGGTCGACGGCCGTCAACGGCTGTGGCAAGGTGCGCCCGGCAGCTTCGGAGGGTCGGCGATGCATCGCTCCATCATCGAGACACCGTTGGGTCCGATGGCCATCATGGCCGAAGGCGGCGCCCTGGTCACGGCCTCGTTCGACGCCACCGAGGCGCCCTCCCCCACCTCTTCGGCGGCGGCGTCCCGATTTGTCGCCTGGTTTGCCGGCGAGCTCGACGCGCTCGATGCGCTGGCCTGCGCCGCGCCGGGCACGCCGTTCCAGCAGCGCGTGTGGGCCGCGTTGCGCGAGATTCCTCGCGGCACGACGCTGACCTATGCCGAGTTGTCCGACCGCCTGGGCGACCGGTTGGCCATTCGAGCGGTGGCGCGGGCCAACGGGGCCAACCCCATCGCCATCGCGGTGCCCTGCCATCGGGTCATCGGCTCGGACGGCAAGCTGGTGGGCTATGCGGGCGGGCTGGAGCGCAAGCGCTGGCTGTTGGCCCACGAGGGCGCGCCGGGCTTCCTCGTGCCCTGATTCAATCCTCGGCGTCGGGCCAGAGCAGCCAGGTCAGGCCGCCGACGATCACCGCGCTGCCGCTGTAGATCATCACGTCGGCGGCGAGCACGTGGCCGTCCATCTCCGAGACGAGCGACTCATAGCGCGGCCGGTCTTCGGGCAGGTTGCTGGTGCGGGCGAGCTGATCGGCCTCCTGCCGGGCGTCGAGCGCCTGCCAGCCGAAGTAGCTGCCGACGCCGATCGAGGCCACGCCCAGGCCGACGAGCACCCAGCCCGGCCACCGCGGCAGGCGGCCGGCGACCTCGGATTCACGGGGCAGCAGCGTGAACGTGCGCCGCAGATGGCGGCCGTCTTCGACCGAGATGGCCAGAACCTGCGAGACGAAGCCCTCTTTGCTGACCTCAAGCACGTAGCGGCGCGCGTCGAGCTGATAGCTGGTCAGCGGGGTGGTGCCGATCAGGGCGCCGTCGAGCGTGACCATGCAGCCCTCGGGCATGGTCGTCACCGTCAGCAGGCCGCCGACGCTGGTGGGCACCAGCACTTCCTTGACCTTGTAGGTGCCGCCGTACTCGGTGACCACCGCCTGGCTTACCGGGCCGTGGCCGGCGAGCTCAAGGTCGATCTGCCGCCGCCCCGGGTCGACCTGCCCCGTCCACGGGGTCTCGCCCACCACCTCGCCGTCGATGAGCACCTTGGCGCCCTTGGGGGCCGAGGTGACCTCCAGCGTGGGCAGCACGAGGCGCGCGCTGACCCGCTCGACGCACTCCCGCGCCGCGGCGCGCACCGGCTCGGGCGCGTTGCGGGCGTTGAGCGCGATCTTGCAGTGCACCATCGCCTTGGCCGACTGATCGAGCGCCTCGTAGCAGCGGCCGATGTTCACGTCGAGGGTGGGGTCGGGCACCAGCTCGTTGGCCGCCGAGAACTTCTCCAGCGCGGTCTGGTACTGCTTGGCGCGATAGGCCTTGGCGCCCTCGGAGTTGAGGGTGCGCGCCTGCGCGCGGTCGGCGGCGCTCTGCGCGTGCACCAGCGCCGGCGCAAACGCGAGCAGAAGGGCGAAGATCAGACGTGGCATCAAAGACATGGCTCAGACGCAGTGGTACCACAAAGGCAGCGGAAGGAAACAAGTCGGTCGACCGAGGGCGCGGGATCGCCTGTCGAGGGCGAGCGCGCCCACGGGCCGCGACGAAGTCGTACCTGGGGGTCCGGCGAGGGGGCCAGGCCCGCGACCCGACGGGGCGTCG
>JAGQJJ010000109.1 GCA_020430675.1 Myxococcales bacterium | reverse complement strand
TCGACGTAGGCGCAGACGAGGCCCTGCGAGGCGCAGTCCCGGCTCTGGACCTGTCCCTGGCCGCACCACTCGGCGACGTCGCCGTTGCACCGGCCGAGGAAGTCCAGGTCGCCGCAGGCGTTCGGCTCCGGCTCGGGGTCGGGCTCGGGGTCGGGGCCGGGCTCGGCGTCGGGGGTCAGCCCGTCGATCCACGCGGCGATCGGGTCGAGGCGGGTCAGGTGGTCCTCGCCGACGCAGCTCTGCTCGCCCCACGACTCGACGCCGAGCACGACCGGCGCGCCGCCGATGCCGATGTTGGCCATCACCGGGCCGCCCGAGTCGCCGAAGCAGATGCCCTGCTGGCCGTGGCCGTCGACGACGATCTCCTGCCGGCGCACCTGGATCAGCTCGACCGACGCAAAGTAGCGGCCGGTGCGCGTGCGGTCGTAGGTCTCGCCGAAGCCCGAGGCGTCGACAAGGCGGTTCTGGTAGTTGGCGTCAAGCGCGACGCGGTTGAAGGGGATGGGCACCAGCTCGGGCACGCGGTCGGTGACGTCTTCGGCCAGGATGAGCAGCGCGGCGTCGACGCTGGGGTGGGCGTGCACGGCCGAGACGGCGAAGGTCGCGACCGGGTCGGTCGGCAGCAGGCCGATTCCGAAGCCCAGCCGGCGCGCGGTCTCGCCCTCGACGCAATGCTGCGCGGTGGCGACGACGCGGGGGGTGACCAGGGTGCCCGTGCAGAAGTTGGCGCTGGGCCGGCCGGCGGTGTGCAGCCAGCCGACCGCGAGGCGCTGGCCTTCATCGAGCCGAATGTTCTGGGGGTCGCGCGTGCCGTTGCGGATGGCGTCCGTGCGGGTCTGCGTCGAAGGGAGGGCGGCGGCGTCTTCGGCCGGGGTGCACCCGCCGAGGAAGCTCGGCAGGGCGATGAGCGACAGGGCGATCAGGCGGATGCGGTTCATCGGGGCTTCTTTCATCGGGCCGTCAGCCGGCTAACGGCGTCCAGGTCGCGGCGGCCATATGCGACTTGCGTGCCAACCCGACCTGCGGCGAGGTTGTCAATCGGCGATCAACGCGACGCATTGAGCCGGAGCGTGCAGATCGGTACCGTGCCCGCGGAGGGATCGATGCGCCTGATCTTCGCCGCCATTCTGCTCGCCACCCCCGCCGCGGCCGCGTTGCCCGACGGCATGCGGGTGGTCAACGTGCACGAGCACATTCAATCGACGCGCGAGGCCGGCCGCCTGCTCGCCGCGATGGACGCCACCGGCGTCGACACCACGTTGCTCATGGGCAGCTCGTGGTTCACCGTCACGCTCAACCAGCAGGACGGCTTCACGCGCGTCGACTGGAACAACCAGCAGATCCTCTGGATCGCCGAGCGCCACCCGGGGCGTTTTCAGGCGTGGCCCACCATCGATCCGCTCGATCCCGACAAACTCAAGCGCCTCGAAGAGTACGTCGCCAAGGGCGCGACCGGGCTGAAGCTGTACCTCGGCCACGGCCTGCGCGAGCAGCGGCCCACCGAATGGGGCTATTTCTTCCACAAGGTGGCCATCGACGATGTCGACATGTTGCCGGTCTACGCCTACTGCGAGCAGATCGGGCTGCCGATCATGCTGCACGTCAACCCGGGGCCGACCGCGCCGGGCTTCGCCGAGGAGTTCATCTCGGTCTTGCAGCTCTTCCCCGACCTCAAGGTGATCGCGCCGCACTTCATCTTGTCGTCGATCAAATCGAGCCGCCTGCGCGCCTTCCTCGATGCCTTCCCCAACGTCTACAGCGACGTCAGCTTCGGCCACGATGACTTCCTGGTGCCGGGGCTCAAACGCATCAGCAAGAACCCGCGAAAGTACCGGAAGATCATTCGCGATTACCCCGGCCGGTTCATGTTTGGCACCGACGTGGTGGTCACCGAGGCGCCGTTCAAGGACGCCGACTGGATCGCGGTGCGCATGCGGGCCTACCTCGACATGCTGCGCAAGGCCGAGTACGAGACGCCGCTGGTGCCGGGCAAGAAGCTGCGCGGCCTCGCCCTGCCGCCCGACCTGCTCGCGGGCGTGCTGCACGCCAACTTCGACGAGCTGATGCGGCGGCGGCCCCATGGCACCAAGACGCGGCCGGTGCGCTGGGATGGCATGGGCATCCCTTGGATCGGGCGCGAGCTGGGCGAGATGACCGACCCGGACCTGTGGAAGAAGAAAAAGAAGGGGAAGCATCGATGAGCGGAGGCGAAGAGGCGGGCGCGGTCACGCTGGTCGACCGCATCTTGTCGCGCGCGGTGCACGAGGGCGCGAGCGATGTGCATATCGAGCCGCGGGCCGATGAGGTGCGCGTGCGCTTTCGCATCGACGGGGTGCTGGTCGAGCGCTCGCCCTTCCCCGAAGGCTTCCGCGCCTCGGTGGCCAGCCGGCTGAAGATCATGGCCAACCTCGACATCGCTGAGCGTCGGCTGCCACAGGACGGCGCTTTTCGGCTGGCGGTGGGCGAGCGCGAGGTCGACATCCGCCTGTCGACCTTCCCCACCGAGTACGGCGAGAAGGTGGTGCTGCGGCTGCTGCGCAGCGACCGCGAAGGCGCCATGCTCGACGCGCTGGGCATGCCCGGCATGGTGGCGGCGCAGCTCAAGGCGTTTGCGCAGCGCTCGTTTGGCATGCTGCTCGTCTGCGGGCCGACGGGCAGCGGCAAGACATCAACGCTGTACGGCGTGCTGCGCGAGATCGACGCCCGGGCGCGCAATATCGTGACGCTCGAAGATCCCATCGAGTATCGCTTCGATGACATCACCCAGGCGCAGACCAACCCGCGCATCGGCTTTACCTTCGCCCGCGGCCTGCGCTCGATGCTTCGGCAGGACCCCGATGTCATCATGGTCGGTGAGATGCGCGACGCCGAGACCGCCGAGATCGCCTTCAAGGCTGCGCTGACCGGCCACCTGGTGCTGTCATCGCTGCACACGGCGAGCGCGATCGAGACCTTCGTGCGCCTGTTTGACATGGGCCTTGAACGCTATGTGGTGGCTTCGGCGCTCAAAGGCATGCTCGGCCAGCGGCTGGTGCGGCGGCTCTGCCCACAATGCAAGCGGCCCATGGCGCTCTCGCCCGAGCTGCGGCGGCTGATCGGCGTCGACGGCGATCAACCGGTGAGCGTGTTTGCGCCGATGGGCTGCACCGCCTGCAATCACACCGGCTATCGCGGTCGCACGGGCGTGTTCGAGCTGATCGAGGCCGACGATGAGCTGACCGACTTCGTCAAGGATGAGTCGATCACCCGGGTGGCATTGCGCGAGTTCCTGGAGAACCGCGGCTATCGCGGGCTGCGCACGGCGGCGTTTGACCTGGTGCAGCGCGGGGTGACGTCGATCGAAGAGGTCATGCGCGTGACGTGAAGAAGGCATGCCGACATGGCATCAAGCAGATGGCATGTGATGCCATCCGCGCGATGGCTCAGCCGGCCGCGCGGCGGCGGCGGTCGGCGGGGCGCCAGTCATGTACGGCGTCGCGCGGGTGCATCGGCCCCGCAAACTGGATCTCATGCGCCGCGTCGAAATCGGTGATGCCGCGGGTGCGCACGAAGAGGTTCTTGCGGCTGTAGGGCGCAAAGTACAGCAGGAATGGGAAGAAGTTCTTCACCACGACCAGATCGGCGTCCCAGATGCGCAGGCCGCGGTCCGTGTAGAACGCGGGCTTCATCACAAGCGGCGCGCCCTCGGTGATGACCAGTCGCAGGCGGTCGATGACCACGACCGCGGTGCGCCCGAATGCCTCGGTGGCGTCCTTGCGCTCAAGCAACCCCGTGATCGGCAACGACTGATTGCGCTGCGGGTCGAGCTTGCCGCCGACCTCAACATCGACGCGATCGCCGATGGCCCGCGACCAGAGCGCCTCGATGACCTCGGCGTCTCTGATGGCTGCATAAGTGCGCAAATCAGCAGCATTTTCAAGCAAAGCGCGCAGCAGCTCGGTGCTCTCGCCAACCGCACCGGCCGAGACCACGTCGCTGGTATCGGAGAGGCAGACGACGCCCGTCCGCCGCGCCAGGCGCGCTTCGCGGGCCTGGGCGATGGCATCGGCCGGCGCCAGGAAGGTGGGTGGCTGGCGGTCCTTGACCGCCCACGCCATGTCAGCCAGCCGCTCGGCGAGCTGCTCGGCGAGGTGCGGCGCGCCGTCGGTGAGCACATGCGCGCTCCAGCCCAGCTCGGGGTCGTCGTTCCACAGATGGCACATGAACAGGCTGGCATAGAGGACGCGGGGGTCGCGCTCCATGCGGCGCATCTCGGCGAAGATGCCGCGCATCGGCGCCAGGAAGTCAACGGTGGAGCCCCCGCCGAGCAGCATCGGCAGCGAGCGCCACGCGGCCACCGGCTGAATCTGGCCGCGCAGGGTGCGCACGAGCAGGTCACCGGCCCGGCGGCCGACGCGGGCGTGGTCGCGGTGCGGGTTGGTGCGATACGCGGCCAGGATGTTGGCGTTGTTCACCTTGCGCGGCGTGAGCTGGCCGTGCAGGTCGAAGGTGGCGGCGATGGGCCGATCGCCCATCACCAAGCGGGCGGCGGCGAGGAAGTCGCCGTCCGGGTCGAAGGTGCCCTCGGCGCCCATCGCGCCATGCAGCGACAGAAACAGGCCATCGAGCGGACCGGCGGCTTCGAGCTCGCGCACCAGCCGATCGCGCAGGGTCTCGAACGTTGGGCGGTCGAGCGGGCCGCCGGGGATGGCCCACGCGCTGAACAATGGCACGGGCGCGACCTCGCCCGCCTGGCGCGCCGCGCGCACAAAGCCGCTCAGCTCGGCGTTGCGCGCAAAACCCGGCGCCTCGGTGCCGAAGCGCCCACAAGCGCGCAGCAGCGCGTCGCCTTCGAGAAAATGCGTGCGCTTGAAGTCAGCCAGCGTGGTGGGTACGGGCGAGAGCGCGTTGGTCTCTTGCGCGATGCGGGCGAAAGCGATGCGAAGGCGAGACATGGCGGGCTCCTCGGGACCCATCAGCGGGACCGCGGCCAGCCTACCCGAAGACGGGTCGTCGACGCATCGCCCGCTGATCGCAATCAGCGACCGGCCTGCCGATCGCCTTCCGCGCAGTGCAGGTTCGAGGTCTGGAAGATGTGATTGCGGCTGAACTGCCGACGGTGAATCTCAAGATCGGCGGGGTCGTAGGCGGGGCAGGCGTCTTCGTCGTTGCAGAACGACTCCCAGAGCTGCGTGCGCGGCGTCTGGCCTGCACCGTCGCCGGGGTCGACCTCGTCGACGCCGAACTGGAGCGACCAGTTGGCGATGCGGTTCAGGATGAGCGCGTCGCGGTCGTTGAGCGGGCGCACGTTGACCTCGCTCTGGCAGAGTTCGGTCGCCACCACAAAGACGCCGGTGCTGTCCTCTTCGGGCAGCCCGACCGAGAGGCCGACGGCCATCTGCGCCTCGGGGCGGCCGATATTCGTGCAGTTCTGGCAGCGGTTCTCGTGGTCGGTGTACCAGAACGGCCGGTCGACGGGGTTGTAGTCGGCCTGCCGGCGGGCGACCTGGGTCTCGAAAAGGCTGAGCGGCGGGCCCGACAGCTCGAAGCCGCGCGGCGCGAAGATGGCGCAGACCACGGCGAGGCCGCTGTGTTTGTTGCGGCAGGTCGCCAGCATGCCGGCGTCGGAGGCCGGATCGCTGAGCACATGGCCCCACGCGCCCCGCTGAATGATGCCGTCGGGGCTCTCAAGCACCACCGTATTGCCCGAGAGCTCGACGATCTGCATGTCGCCATACAGCCGCCAGCCGCGGTCGAGCGAAGCGCCGAAGAGCTCGAACGTGTTGCCCGGCTCGGAGTCGACCAGGCCCAGGATGTTGAGGCGATCGCCCTTGATACGCATCTTGGCCGGCGGATCGAAGACGATATCGCGCGGCTGAATGGTCCACATCACGCCGTAGCCATCGTCGGGGATGGCCATTGGCGCCTTCTCGTTCTCGATGATGGTCAGGGTGATCTCGCGCTGCGGTTCATCGCCGGCGATCTTGATGGCGCCCGGCGCGATGATCAGGCTGACCTCGACGTCGCCCGCGGGCGAGTCGGGCAGCCGCCAGGTCAGCTCGCCACCGTCCCGCACCAGTTCGTCGGTGATCTGGTAGCCGATGGCCTGCAACGGCACATAGGCGGTGCGCACGGCGTATTCGCCGCCGACCTCGACGGCTTCAAGGTCGACAAACTGCCGCAGCGTGACCGGCAGCAGGTGGATGCGGTCGCCGCTGAACGTGCCGCGGGCGCCGCGGTCCTCGTAGGGCGAGTAGACCAGCAGCGTGATCTCTTGACGCTTCGCGAGCGCGTCGCGAATCGCCGGCACGTGCACCGGCAGCGCGTAGGTGCCATCGCCGGCGGTCAGCGTGGCTTCGCCGACGGCGATGCCGTTGAGCGCCAACATGACGTCGGCGTCGGCGACCGGCATGTTCTGGGTGTCGAGGATGCGGCCGGTGAGCGTGGCCAGCGACTGGCTCTGCGAATCGACGATCGGCGCCTCAGGGGGCGACTCGTCGGTGGCGTCGATGCAGGCTGTGATGAAAATAGGGAGAGAAATAAAGGCGATATGGGTCGCCCGAATACCCGGCAATCTTCTTTTTCGCATGATACCCCCGCGCGTCTCCTCGGTTCGGGTCGTTCTCTGGCGGGGCGCCCCGCGCGTCCGCCCTCTGCTGGCAATAAATTCGAGGTCCGGCGATTCCCGTAACCCTCAATCAACATAGTGAGCCGATGCGCGCATCGTCAAGGCGAGGTGGGCGGTTCGGTGCACGACGCGCGCGGACGGGCAAGAACCGGCGCGGCGGCCTGGGTCCGGGGGCTCGGCGGCAACGCGCTCGGCGGCGTCGCTCGACGCTCGACGTGGCGCGGCGACGTGTTACCTTGCCCCGAGATCACGACAACCCTCGGTGACCATGCGCGCATTTGTCGTCCTTCTGGCCATCGCGTTCGTCGGCTGCGGCGGCCCCCCGCCCGAGCGGCGTCTGCTCGGCCAGACGCGCCTCATCGATGACGTCACCCTGAACGGCGTGCACCGATTTTCGAAGGGCGAGCTGCTCGCGCACCTGCACCTGGGTGAGTCTTCGTGGGTCCCGCTCAGCCCTGATTTCTGGTTCGACGAGGCCCTGCTCGCGGTTGACGCACAGCGCATCGAGTCGGTGTATCGCGCCCACGGCTATCACGCGGCGACGGTCACTGACATCGAGGTCGTGCCCGACGGCGACGACGCGGTCGATCTGGTCATCACGGTCGACGAAGGCGAACCGACGTTGGTGCGCACGCTGACGTTCGAGTGGCCGGCCGATACCACGCTCGATCCGACGGCGCGGCCGCTGGTCGAGCAGCAGGCCGAGCTGCACGTGGGCGAGCCATTTGAGGTGGGCGCGCTCAATGACACCCTGGGCAGTCTGCGGCTGGCGCTCGAGGTGTGGGGCTATCCGCTGGCGACCGTGCGCGGCGCGGCCGACGTCAATGAAGGCGCCCGGCTTGCCGACGTGCGGGTGGCGCTGGTGCCGGGGCCGCACGCCGCGGTCGGCGCGATCGACATCGAGGGGCTGGTCGGGGTGCCGGGCGATCAGGTCGATCGCGAAGTGCGCTTTGCCATCGGGCAGGAGTACTCGCCTGCCCTCGTCCGCGAGATCGAGCAGGTCATCAAAGGCATGGACCTGTTTCGCTGGGCCACGGTGCAGCCGGTGACCGAGGTGGTCGACGGCAAGGTCACCCTGCGCGTGCGGGTCTCGGAGGCCGAGCCGCAGTCGCTGCGCCTGGGTGGGCGCGTCGCGTTTGAAGCGACCCGCTGGGAGCAGCAGCTGCTCGGGGGCTATACCCATACCAATCTCTTCGGCGAGCTGACCCGGCTCGACCTGAACGTGCTGGCCGGCTGGGCCGAGCTGCCCGATCTGCTCGATCCCGAAGCGCACGGCCCCGTGGTGACGGTGAACCCGCGCTTCACCAAGAAGGGGCTGCTCGAAGACTATCTGGTGTGGACGCTGGACCCCCGCTTCGATCTGGGCATTGAAGAGGGCTATCAGTACTACTCGCCGAGCAATCGCATCGGCGTCGCGCGCTGGCTCTCGCGGCATCTGCGCGCCGAGGTCAGCCACACGCTGCGCTTCGTCGACTTCTTTGCCATCGCCGATGCCTTCGACGCCAACGCCAGCCTGCTCGGCCGCGACTTTCGCGACCCGTATCTCTTGAGCTTCGTCGAGCTGCGGCTTGACGTCTACCTTGCCGATGACGTGCTCGCGCCGCGCAATGGCACGATCCTGGGCTTCACCTATGCCATCGCCGGCGGCGCATTGCAGGGCGACTTCGACTATCATCAGGCGACGGCGACGTTGCGTGGTTACTGGCAGGCGCTCTCGTGGATGCAATGGGCGGCGCGCGCCATGACCGGCGTGATCGTGGGCTATGGCGACGCGCCGGGCGCGCCGATCGACCGCAAGTTCTACCTGGGCGGCGCCAGCTCGGTGCGCGGCTGGGGTTCGCGTCGGTTGTCGCCCCGGCTCGAAGAGTGCCCCGACGACGGCGGCGCGTGCGACTCCATCCCCATCGGCGGCCAGACCATGGTGCAGGGCAACTTCGAGCTGCGCCTCGGCCCGGTGGCCGGCTTCTCGCTGGTCGGCTTTGTCGACATGGGCGACGTGCAGGACAAAGAGCTGACTTACGTGGTCGACGAGTGGAACTACTCGGCCGGGCCGGGTCTGCGCTACGACAGTCCGGTGGGCCTGTTCCGCCTGGACGTCGGCTTCCGCCTCAACGACCCGGGACTGTATGACGAGCCCATGTACGCGCTGTACTTCGGGCTCGGGGAGAGCTTCTGATGCGCGCCGCTGCGCTCTTCATCGGGGTTCTGCTCGTGGCTTCGGGGGCGCAGGCCGGCATCGAGCGGCCGCCGTGGGCCGGGGTCACGATCGAGTCGGTGCCGATGCCGGCGCTCACCGCGCTGCTGCCGCCCGAACTGGACGGACTGCGGCCTTTGCAGGGCGTCGCGCGGGTCGACGTGCGCGTCGTGGGCCTGCCGCCCGAGGTCGCGGTCGAGGTCACCGTGCACGCGGACGACCTGAAGATCGGCGCGCGCGCCCTCGGGCCGACCACGATCGTCCTGCGGCGCCCGCTCGGCCGCGCGGGGGTTGAGTTCGAGGTGACCGGTGCGCCGCCGCTGGC
>JAGQJJ010001104.1 GCA_020430675.1 Myxococcales bacterium | reverse complement strand
CGGCGAGCGGGCCGTGGCCGGCGTCGAGCAGCAGGCCGCGCGCGCCGGTGAGCGCCTCGACCGGCGGCGCGCCGGCTTCGGGCGTGGCCAGGCTGGTCGTCAGGCTGACCGACTCGACCGCGGCGACGGCCAGCGGCTTGGGCGGCAGCGCATCGCGGGTGCGGACCTCGGGTCGATAGAGCGCGACGCGAGCGCCGCGCGCCAGGCCATGCAGCGAGCCGGCGTCGAGCGTGAGGCGATCGCCGACGGCGCGCGTCACCGCGATGAACGGATCCCGACGCACATCGGCGCCGCCGAAAAGCGCGCGCTGGCCGCGGCCTTCGCATTGCGGGTGCTGGTACCGGTCGCGCGCGGTCACGCGGGCGGCGACCTGCGCCATCAGCTCGACGTACGAAGAGCCCGGCGCCGCGGCTTCGATGGCCGGGTAGAGGCACCACGAGAAGAGCCCGTGATGCACCGTCTCGTCGCCCGTTCCTTCAGCGTGCTCCTGCGCCAGCTCGCGGTCGCGGCAGGCGGCGAGAAGGGTATAGGGCAGGCCGCGGCCTTTGAAGGCGCCGGGGCCGAAGCGGGCCGCCTCGGCGAGCAAGGCGGCGTCGAGATCGGCCGGCGGTCGGCGCGGGTCGGGCTCGGCCAGGCGGGCCTGAAGCGGGGGCATCTGGCGGGTGCCCGAGCCCGAATGGCAGCAGTCGAACACGACGGTGATCTGGGACGTGCGCTGCGCCAGCAGGTGCAGCAGCGCGCCGACGGTGCGATCGGGCACATGCCATTCGCCGCCCTCGCCGCTGTCATGCGTCACGAGGCATTCGCGGTAGCCGCTGGCCGTCTGGTCGAGCGGGTCGCGCATCTCGGTGCCATGCCCCGAGAAGTGCAGCAGCACCTGGTCGCCGTCGGCGATGGCTTCGTTGTCGATGAGATGATCGCGCAGCGCGGCGAGCAGGCCTTGCCGCGTGACCTGCGCGCCGACCAGCGTGTGAATCTGCGCGGCGGGCACGCCGACGGTGCCGCGCAGAAAGGCCTGCGCCCGGGCGACGTCGTTGCGGCAGCCGCGCAGCGCGGGCGCGAAGCGGTAGTCATTGATGCCGATCAGCAGCGCATGAAAGCGCGTGGCATCCAAGGCATCGGTCATGTCATGAGCCCCCACGCCGGGTGATGAGAATCTCGAGCCGTCGCAGCGCGCACCGCGCCTCTTCGAGCACCGGCACCGCGCGGCCGGCGGCGGGTCGCAGGTCGAACGGGCGCGTACAGGCCACCAGCACCAGCCGCTCGCGGGCGGTCGGGGCGCCTGGGGGCAGGACCGCGTCGAAGGTCTCTTCGTGGCGGCCAAACGGCGCGAGCGCCATCTCGGTGCCGGGCTCGGGCAGCAGCACGGTGGCGGCGTCGGCTTCGTCGAGGCTGACCAGCGCGATGTGCAGTCGCTTGCCGCCTTCGTTGATGACGCGCACGGTGAAGGACTGCCCGTCGACGACCACGGCGCGGCCGGCCTCGTCGAGCAGGGCGTCGGCGTCAAAGAGGAGCGGCAGGCCAGCATCGTCGAGCGCGAGCCGCCACAGCGGCGATGGCCCGCCCGGGGCGCGGGCGCGCAGTGGGCCGCTGACGCCGGGCAAGGCGGTGCAGCGACACGCGACCGGCGTGACCGCTTCGACCACCGCCGCGCCCAACGGGGCGCCGTCGAGCGTGTCGAAGACGAGGCGCTGGCCCACTTTGATGCCATGCAGCAGGCCCAGGCCCGCGATGATGCCTTCCGGCATTGCTTGCGCCGCGGCCCAATCA
>JAGQJJ010001103.1 GCA_020430675.1 Myxococcales bacterium | reverse complement strand
GAATGGGAGCGAGGGGCGTCTCGCAGGCCGTCGCCCATACATCCTTCACCGAGGGATGCATCGCCAGCACGATGACTGGCCCGGACGGTGCCAGCGTCGGTGCGGGCGCGGTGGGCGCGTCGAACATCGGTGCCTCCAAAGCCCAGGCTGTGAATTGCTGGGCCGCGTGCCCTCTGCCTTGCGTCTCACACATCTCAGCGGCGTTGCGCAGCCAATAACCGACCGCCGGCCCTTCGATGCCCTTCAGACCGGCGCCGCCCCGAAAGAGCGCCATCAGATCATGCCGAAGCTGATCGGCAGGAGAGTCAACGACCCGCAAGCCCGCGATGAAGCCCGTCGGCAGCCCCCGCAGCAAGAGGCGGCGCCGAGCTGGCTCGGCCAAGTCTAAGTCGATGGCCAGTCGAACGATCTGCTCAAGATGATTCACCATCATTCGCCCTCCTTGCGCTGTGCGGGCGGATCTTAGCCCGAGGGAGACGCCGAGGGAACCCCAAGCGCGTGCGATCGACCGGTCCTCTCTTGACTGCGGCTTCCTACCATCTCGCCGAGTCGGCGCGGGACCCGACCGACGCTGCCGCCTTCGGGTGCGCGATCGCCCTGGCTCGGGGCGTCG
The DNA here is from genome assembly GCA_020430675.1 of Myxococcales bacterium. The sequence continues at coordinate 1,160 of JAGQJJ010001103.1, read as the reverse complement.
TGTCCAACGCCTGCACGCCGGCCAGGGTCGGACCGGTCGGTCCTCGACGCGACAGACACACGAACGCGGGGTTCAGGGCGCGAGTTGCAGGGGCAGCGGCAGGGTGAGGGGCGCGGCGGTGAGGGGGAAGCTGCGCGGCTGGGAGGGGCGGGCGATGAGCGTCACGTTGCGGTCCGAGAGCGGGCCGTACTCGGTGGGCGGCTCGCGGCCGAGGGTGGGGGTGATCACGATGCGGCCGGCGAACCAGCGGATGCGCAGCGTCTGGACCCAGGTCTGGGTCGAGTCGACGCGGGCGTTGAGGCCGATCGAGAGGGTGGCGTCGACGCGGCCGTCGCCGTTGGCGTCGGCGCCGGCGGGGATCTGCACGTCGGCGGTGCCGCCGAGCGGGAAGCGCACGGTGGCGCCGTTTTCGAGCAGCAGGTCGCCGTTGAGGCCGACGAAGGTGGCGGTCACGCCGATGGTCTCGGCGAGCTTGCCGATGACGTCGATCGCCCAGGTCACGAGCTCGGTGGTGAAGAGGCCCTGGTCGAAGACGAAGCGGTTGCCGATGACGGCGGTGGGGCCGGTGAAGGTGCGCGAGCTGAAGCTGCCCGGCGGGCTGCCGGGGGCGAGGAAGATGGGCACGTTGATGCCAAGCGCGCGCAGGCCGCTCTCGAGGTAGCTATCCCAGTTCACGGTCTCGTTGACGTAGGTCGTCGTCCAGGGGCCGCCGGTGATGACCGTGCGGTCGGCGCTGACGGTGCCGTTTTGCAGGTAGGGCTCGCCGCCGGCGAACTGGCGGTTGACCAGCACGTTGGTCAGCGGGCCGGTGCCGATGAGGCCGCAGCGGTCGGCGGGTGCGCCGCCGAGGCCGGTCGCCGGGTGGGGCAGCGCGCCGAAGTCGGCGGGGATGAGGCCGCGCAGGAAGCACAGCGTGGTCTGGGCCAAAAAGCGCTGCATGCCGATGGTGACGGTGAAGTTGAAGGAGGGCAGCGTCGCGCGCATGCGCACGCCGGGGTCGACCTGCACGTTCGAGGTGATGCGCGCGGCGGCGCCGGCCCGCAGGTTGTCGGGCACCTCGACGGTGACCTGCACCGGCCAGTCGACGAGCAGCGCGCCCTGGTCGTAGTAGCCGCGGGTTCGGGCGTAGAGGCTGCCCGAGACGAGCACCCGCAGGGCGC
>JAGQJJ010001102.1 GCA_020430675.1 Myxococcales bacterium | reverse complement strand
CTTGACCGAAGGCCGCCCGGTGCTGTTCGAGATCGATCCGTTGGAAGGCACGGAAGATGAGCTCTTGGCGCTGGCGGCGGCGGCCGAGGCGGCTTCCGAGCATCCCCTGGCCGGCGCCATCGTCGATGTCGCCTTCGCCCGCGGCCTGGCGTTGCCCCAGGTAGCGAGTTTCGAGGCAGTCGCCGGCCGGGGCGTCGTGGCCCGGGTCGAAGGCCAGGCGATCCTGGTCGGCAGCCCGCGCTTTCTCGTCGAGCGGGACATCACGCTCGGCCCGCTCGAATCCCGCATCGCGGCTCTCGAAGGCGCCGGCCGCACGGTGGTCGGCGTGGCGTCCGAAGGAGGGCTGCGGGGCGTGCTGGCGCTGGGCGACCGGGTGCGGCCCGAGGCCCGCGCCACGGTGGAATCGCTCGCCCGCGCGGGGGTGACGAGCGTGCTTGTCACCGGCGACAACGAGCGCGCCGCGCAGCGCATCGCCGAAGAGGTCGGCATCACCGAGCTACGTGCCGGGCTGCTGCCGGGTGAGAAAGCCGAGTTGCTGCGCGACCTGCAGCGGCAGGGCAAGGTCGCCATGGTGGGCGACGGCATCAACGACGCCCCCGCCCTGATGCAGGCCGACGTGGGTATCGCCATGGGCGGCGGCACCGATATCGCGATCGACGCGGCCGATGTCGTGATCCTCAACAATCGCCTCGACGCAGTCGTCACGGCCCGCGAAGTAAGCCGCTGGAGCTATCGCAAGCTCCTGCAGAACGTGGCGCTCGCCTTCCTGTTCAACGGCGTCGGCATTCCGCTCGCGGCCACCGGTCTCCTCTATCCGGTGTGGGCGATGGCGGCGATGGCGGTCTCCGTCACCAGCATCTTCTTCAACTCCCTGTGGGGGCGGCCGCGCCTGTTCTTCGATGCGGTGGTGAGCGTCGGCCGCGGCGTTCCCCCGCGCCCCGCCGCGGCCACTGCGAGGTAGGCATGGGCGCCGTGCTGCGGGGCATGCGCAATCCATTTCGCCACCGGGCGCGAGCCGTGGTCGTGATCGCGCTGCTCGCCTTGGTCATCAGCCTGCTCGCCCTGCTGATCCAGGCGGCGCTGGCCGGTCGACAGCAGATCGCGGGGATGGAGGCGCGTGTGCGTACCCTGGTCGAACTGCGCGAGGCGGGGGCCTTCGGCACCGGTGGGTTCGGCGGCGACAAGCCGGTCGGTGAGGAACATTTCTCCGTCGATACGCTGGCGAACGTGTGGAGCATCCCCCACGCGCGCCACCTCGCCCGGGTGGACGAGTACGTCTACAAACCCGACATCGATCCTTCGCGGCGCAACGCCTACGCGATGGTGATCGGGCTGCACCCCGGCGCCGCACTGCGCGCCATCGGCGAGGTGGATTACGAGAACGCGCGGATCGTTGCCGGTCGCGCATTGAGCGCGGCGGACCAGCACGAGCGGGTCGCCGTCGTCGGGCGCCTGTATGCGCGGCAGCGCCTCGGCATCGATGATCCTGCGGTGTTCGCCCGCACCGAGCGGCAGGTGGTTCTCAATGGCCAACCCTTCCGGGTGATCGGCATCTACACCACCGGTAACGATTTCGGCGACAACCACGTCTTCCTTCCGATCGAATCCTTCCGCGCGCTCTACCGGCCTGGCGGCAAGCTCTCGAAGATCTTCGTCACGGTCGATTCCGTCGCCCATGTCGAGGCGGTGGTCGCTGACCTCAAGCGTCTGCCGGAAGCGGACGTAGTGACGACACCGGAGGCGGTCTCCACCGCCCGCACGACCCTGGGCGGGCTGGCG
>JAGQJJ010001101.1 GCA_020430675.1 Myxococcales bacterium | reverse complement strand
GCGACCCCACCCCGCCCGTCGAGGGCCGCATGGTGCTGCGCGACTGGACCGACGGCAACCCGCGGCTCGTGCTGCGAAGCCTCGAAGGCGGCGCCGTGCGCGTCCTGCAGAGCCCCGCCGGCCAGCCAGGCCCCCCGGTGCGCACCGCCGACTGGCTCGTGTGGCCCGTCGGCGACGCCGCGGCCAGCCTGTGGGCGGTGCCCGGCCCCCACCCCTCTGAACCCGGCTTTCAACTCACCGATCGCACCGGCCCGCACCTCACCCCGCAGGTCGCCGGCGACTGGCTGGTCTGGCTCGACGCCGGCACCGCCCCGCCGACCCTGCGCGCGCTCGACCTGCGCACCGGCTTCAATCAGCCGATCACCAGCGCCGCCATCAAACCCACCGACTTCGCCGCCGAAGCGGGCGAGGTGGTCTTCATCGCGCCGGTCGACGGCCAGTCGACCCTCTTCCGGCAGCGCCTCGACGCGCAATGACCACCCCGCGCGCCGCCCCGGTGGCCGAGCGGTTGACTTCGGACAAAGGCGCAGCGTACGTTCCCGCTTCGGGAACTGCACCCCGCGGAGGCGAACGATGAAGGGACTGCGTCGAGCACTCGGCCTCGCCGCAATCGCGCTGCTGTGGAGCGGCAACGCATTCGGCCTGGGCGCTGTCGTCACCGGCGATGACACCGTCGTCACCGCCTCGCGCACGCTGGTCATCCGATCGGCGGACGCCGTGCAGATCGTCACCCAGATCCGCTACCGCGGCACGCCCGACCCGCTGGTCTGGCTGCTGGCGATCCCCAACTTCAACGCCCCGCGCGACGCCGGCGTGGTCGCCACGCTCTTCCCGCAGGGCGGCCTCGACGAGCTCGACACGCTGACCCGGCCTCGCTTGAGCGGCGCCTGCGAAGGCATGCCCACCGGCATGACGCAGGAGATCCTGCTCGCCGACCAGTTCGGCCCCGCGCCGGCCATGCTGCCGCCGGTCTCGTTCTTCCCGGCGCGCGAGATCCTCGCTGGCGACCTTGACGATTACCTCGACGGCCTCGGCCTGACGCTCGACGACGCCACGCGCGCCGCGGTCACCGGCGTCGTCGACCAGAACTTCATGATCGCTGCGGTGCGCATCAGCCCGGCCGACATCGGCTTCAACCGCGTCGACCCGCTCGTCGCCTTGCGCTACCCGCTCGACGCCGGCGACCCGGTACGCCTCGCGCTGCGCCCCATCGCCGCCTCGGTCGATGGCCCGGCCAACCTGCTCCTGTGGGTGCTCGACGACCAGCGCATGCGCGTCGACACCTTCCGCACCGAGGAGCTCGACTACGCCGGCGTGCAGTTCATCTCGCCGAGCGAGACCAACTACGTGCAGGCCCTCGACATGCAGGTCGGCGTCCGCCAGACGCAGATGTTTGTCGTCGAGCAGGCCGGCCCGATCGCCGCGGGCGACATCAATGACAATGCGTTGGGTGAAGCGGTGGCCAATAGCGGCGCGGGCTTCCTCACGCGGCTGCGCGCCCGCCCGGTCGCCGCGGCCATCGCCAACAACCTGGCGATCATCACCCTCACGCCCGTCGGCGCCGCCCCGGTCAGCCGCGAGCACATGGTCACCGGGTTCAACTGCGGCGGCCCCATGCCCGACCCCGACATGGACGTGCCCGACCCGGCCGATATGGGCCCCGACGCCGAGGTCGACGCCGCGCCGATCGAGCCCGAGCTCGATATGGGCCAAGAGCCCACGGCCGACGCTGGCAGCGGCGGTGGCGGCGGCGGCGGCGCCTGCAGCGCGGCGCCCGGTCTG
>JAGQJJ010001100.1 GCA_020430675.1 Myxococcales bacterium | reverse complement strand
CCATGAGCTGCGGCGCCTGCTGCTCGGCGCGCTCACGCTCGACCCCGGCGACCCCGGGCCGCCGGTGCTGCCCGACCTGCCGCTGCCCGGCGTGCTGCCCGCGGTGCCCGAAGCGGGCTGGGCCGACGCGGTGGTTGAAGACGAAGTGCTCGAATTTTATGAAGATCCGTTCGGCGGCGGCGCGCCGAACGTGGTCTCCGATCCCACCCTGGCGCTGGGCCCGCCCGATGGCACCAGCGCCGGCGCGGTCGCGGTGGGCATCATCGGCAATTACTTCACCATCGAGTTCGCCGACGGCGAAGAGGCGCTCGACGGCCCCGGCGAAGACGTGCTGGTCGTCGAGAGCGACCCGCGCACCGGCGGCGCACCCGAGCCCTATCGGGTGTGGGCCGCCGACGCCGCCGATGCGCCGTTTGTGCCGCTCGGCGATGGCTACGGCGCGATGGGCTTCGACCTGGCCGGCTCGGGCCTCGACCGCGCCAGGCGGGTGCGCGTCGGCGGCTTGTCGACCGCGCTCGACATCAACCGCGGCCCCGGCTCGCCGCTGTACCCCGGCGCCGAGATCGACGCCGTGGGCGCGGTGCACCTGCCCGCGGTCGATTGAAGACCGTCAGTCTCCTGACACCGCGGACCTTCCAATTTCAACGCCGACGCGGTACGGATGGCCAGTGAGGTGGGAGGCGAACTGAATGCGCGCGGTCCATCGATCTCGGGCGATCATCATGGTCACGGCGTGGCTCTGGAGCGCGGCGGCGCTGGCCCAGCAGCCGGTCTATACCGGCCGCGCCGACCTCGACCTGCCCGACGGCCAGCCGGGTTTGATCGTCTTGCGCGACGCGGACCCGCCGGCCGACATCCCGACCCCGGGGCCGGGCGGTCTTGACATCATCGATGTGCGGCTGCTGTTCGACCGGCCCAATGACGCGCTGTATGTCGGCGTGGTGACCGACGGCGTCTTTGGCGACGCGGACGGCGACGGCGACCCGTCCGGCGCCCGCGACGGGCGCAGCGCCGATGCGCCGAACATGGGCCCAACCGAGTATCTGGCCATCGAGCTCGATCTGAACGAAGACGGCGAGATGGACGTGCTGCTCGGCGTGCCGCCCGCCGGCACGCTGGCCGATCTGGGCGCGTATTCGCCCGCCGCGCCGCCGTTTGGCATGGCGCTGCCCGGGCTGGTCGTCACGCGATACCTGTGCGCGGGCGCGATGCCTTGCCCCGGCATGGCGCGCCCGCACCTTGAGTTCACGGTGCGCGGTCTGTCGGCGGTGCCCTTGTCGGCGCGCGGCGGCGCCGATCGTTCGGTGGGCATCAGCGCCCGGGCCCGCATCGGCTCGGGCGGTGACGTCTATCCCGATGACTTCGTGCCCGGCCCGGTCTTTGCGCCGCTCTGCCCCGACGTGCCGATCGCCGAGCGCTGCGATGCGTTCGACAATGACTGCGACGTGGCGGCCGACGAGGGCCTGGGCCTGGGCGTGGCCTGCACCGTGGGCGAAGGCATCTGCCTGGCCCGCGGGCGCACGGTCTGCGATGCCGACCCGGCGGCGCCGGCCGTGTGCAATGTGGTCGCCGGCGCGCCTGACATCGAGCAGTGCAATCTGCTCGACGATGACTGCGATGGCATCGTCGACGAAGAGGCCCCCGGCGCCGGCGCGCCCTGCGATCTGCCCACCTGCCCCGAGGTGCCGGCGTTGATGGCCTGCGTCGAAGGCATGATGTACTGCGTGCCCGCCGAGGCGCCGCCCGCCGAAGCCTGCAACGCCGTCGACGATGACTGCGATGGCACC
>JAGQJJ010001099.1 GCA_020430675.1 Myxococcales bacterium | reverse complement strand
GTATTGCGCAGGTTGCCGGTCACGTCGCGCTGCGAGGCGTTGCGCCGGGCCGTCCGAGCCACCATCTCGGCGCCCTGGTCCAGCCCCTCACCCATGTGCCGCAAGAACACCGCAAGCTGGGCCATGATATAGGTCACCGCGGCGTGTACCGTGGGCTGCGGAGCGGCTTCGTCGTGGCAGATCTGGTGCAGGCTGTTCTGGGCGCCAGCGGGCCAGACGATGACGCCGGAGCCGGCGGTGCTGAACATCACCGAGAAGGCGCGAGTAAGGTCGCAGGCCAACGCCAACGCGATCAGCTGCGATTGGATGGCGTTCTTCTCGGCGATCTGCTCGCGGCCCTCGACGTCGGGGTAATCGCCCGGCTCGGGCGGGGTGACGCACTCGGCGGCGCCGGCGGCGAGGCGCAGCTCCAGCGCGCGCACGCTGTCGAAGTGCTGCTGCAACCGCATGCGATCGCGGGCGCCGACGGTGTTCTGCAGCGCGGTGATGCGGCCGCTGACCGCGTCGAGCACGCTGCGGCGCGCGAAGTCGATCTGCGGGCCCGCCGGTCCCATGCCAAATAGCCGCCGATGCAGCGCGCGCGGCGAGTATTCCGACGGGTTCACGTTGTTCGGACCGTTATGCGACAGGTGCTGGAACGTCGTGCCTTCGTCGGTGCCCCGGAAGCGGCAGACCGCGACCTCAAGCGAGCGATAGGGCGCCTGACCCTCAAAAGCCGCGGCGGCGACCTGGTCGATCGAGGGGTAGGCAAACGTCGAGACGATGGTGTCGCGCACGTTGCCCACCTGCTGGTAGGCGGCGCCGGTCATGATGCCGGCCATGCCCGAGTGGTGCGGATGGTTGGCGGTCTTGATCTCAAGCCCGGTGACCACCGTCAGCCAGTCGCGCAGGCCGGCGTCAACCAGCGGCGCCAGCTCGGCTTTGGGCTGCCAGCCGGGCCCGACGACGTCGGGCGTCCAGTGCTGGCGGCGGATGCCATTGCCCCAGAACCACACCCCGAAGCGCGTGGGCGGGGCGGCGCCCTGGGCGCGCGCGCTGGCGCCGGTCATGGCGTCAAGCCAGGGCAGGGCCACGGTGGCCGCCGCGCCGCTCATCAGGCCGCGCAGCACGGTGCGCCGATTCATCGGCCGGCGGGGAATCAGCACCGACATCACTCCCCCTCCCGCGTGAGGCGGAAGCCATCGCTCATCACCAGGGCCAGCAGCAGCGGGCGGAAGCGATGCCCGGCGTCGGCGAAGGCCTCGACCAGCGCCTGCACCGCGCGCTCCTCTTCGCGCGCTTCGAGGTGGCCGGTGCCATGCCGGTAGAGCTGGCGCACCACGCATTCGGCGAACTCAGGGCGCTCACGCAGCAGCTCGCCGAGCTGCCGGGGGCCCTCGAACGTCTGCCCCTCGAACACCGCGCGGGCGTCGATGGCCAGGCCCGCCTCGGTGGTGCGGAAGGCGCCGATGGCGTCGAAGTTCTCCAGCGACACACCCAGCGGATCCATGAACTGGTGGCAGCCGTTGCAGGACGGGTCGCTGCGGTGGCGCTCGAGCTTCTGCCGCGTCGTCTCGGGGCCATCCTCGCTGTCGGAGAGCTGTGGGATGCCAGGCGGTGGCGGCGGGATGTCGAAGCACAACAGCGTGTTCTGAATGAACTTTCCGCGCAGGGTTGGCGAGGTGACGGTGTTATGGGCGTTCAGCGCCAGGATGCCCGCCGTGCCCAGCAGGCCGCCGCGGGGGTTGTCGGGCGGCAGGTGCACCGGCTGGTGGCCCGGCCCCTCCACCGGGGGCAGGCCGTAGAGG